>JAIDPA010000099.1 GCA_029062985.1 Muribaculaceae bacterium | reverse complement strand
CTTGGCTATAAGATTCTTAATGTTATAACGTGGGCAAAGACCAATCCCCCACCTAATATTTCGTGTCGATTCTTTACTTACTCAACGGAATTTATCCTATGGGCTCGGAAGTCTCCGAAGACCCCTCACAAGTATAATTATGAATTGATGAAGGCTATCAACGAGGGTAAACAAATGACAGACGTATGGCGTCTTCCAGCGATAGGCCGTTGGGAGAAGTCATGTGGCAAGCACCCTACGCAAAAACCTTTGGCTCTTCTCACTCGCATTATTCTTGCCAGCACAGACGAAAACGATTGGATTCTTGATCCCTTCGCGGGCTCGTCTACTACTGGAATCGCATCTAACTTATGTGGTCGGAGATTTTTGGGCATAGAACAAGAATTCGATTTTGCAAAATTATCTATAGCTAGAAGGACTGAAATTGATGATGTTCAGATACGACTATCATTTTGCAGTAAGTTGAAAGATCTATCGTATAAAATTCAGAATGATATAGTAAATGAGGGTATACCAGAATATGGAAATGATCTGCCCTTCTAACGACCAAATTTTGTAAATCGGATTATGGCAAAGAAAATCGAAAGATTACCACGAATTAAGGAGGAGTCCATGCAAGAAACATATATGTTAAAACTCCCTGAGTTTATCATTCCTTTAAAAAAGGAAGATTAGGGGCTCTTTGGCGCAATGGATAGAAAATCTTAAGACTCAACTTGAGAAGTTTCCCAAAACAGAATTATCCAATAGGGGTAAATTGAAAAAACTCAGATAGACTCTTTAGTTCTATCGACTATTTATCTTGACGAGTATACACCATGTTTATTGGTTCAGGCCGCTGTCTCTGACTCCAATTTAGAAGATACCTATCTCTCCGGACTGAATCAGCCCAAGTCACAATTACCAAAACAAGTGTTATAAGCGGGGAGAAATATTTTTTATTAATTTATCCTAGAATTGAAGGTGAAGCTAGTAATCAATATACTTATACTTGGTTACAAGTAATAAATGAAGATCCAACTCATGAAACGGGGGGGGACCACTAAGGTAGCAAATAAGTTTGATAAGTCCATAATAAAAGTAGAATCTTTCAAAGTCAAATTGCAATCTGCAATCGAAGATTTTAAGAATACTAATTTATTTCCAGTAGTTCAAATAGAACTTACAACTGTAGATGTAGCTCCTGCTAATGAATTTTCAAAATATGAAACTTCTCTAGTAGATTCAAAGGAGTCTAGGTATTTATGCTATAATTTCAAAAATATGCCACATGACATCGTTGAAGAGATATTTTGAGATACGGATTCACATGGGTTTATCACGACTAAGGCTAAAGCAATATTTGCTAAGAAGGAATACCGTGTAAAACGAGAACATTATCATGATCAGGCTGATTTAAAATCTACCTTTGAGCAGTTATACAATTTTTCTTATGAAGTGACAAAAGAGGAAATTGACTCAGGTAAACTTTTACGAGAAATCAAAAATTGCATGTGCCCGTTGCCACTTTGTATCTTTATCGAGTTCGACCGTTAAGTATGATGTTGTAAATAGTTATGATGATCTTTACAATATTGTTAAGCATGATTAAAAATGACCTTATATTGCTGTACGAGGAAGAGCTTTTTCACGTAGCAATATAAGGTTATTAGTTATAAGTAGATGAAAAATTAGGATTTTATAGTAGCTCTTGATCTTAGAAGCGGTATTGGATAGATGCGAGGAGGTTTCGTTGACGGAGGCGGAAACTGTATTCCGAACGGGACAATGTCCCATAGTTCACGTATTCATAGTTTCGGCGGTTGAGAAGATTGTTTGCTGTGACTGACAGGCGCACTTTATTATTTACGTTCCAGACAGCGGAGGCATCAAGCAATACCAGATTAGCCAAACTTCCTTCCGGAAATCGGGTCAGATATTGTTCGGCAGAAAGAGTGAACTGCAGTTGATCTTTCGGAATGAGTGTAGCAAATATATTATGGTGGAATGTATGATATTTGCTGGTGTCATCACCTATACGAAGCTGAGAGAAAGAGTATTTCGCTTCATAGTTTATGGAAAGCCAACGCAGGACGCTTCCTTTAAGATAGGGTTTAAAGTCAGCTGACAACTGGCTGTAAGGAGTAACGATAAAATCGCGCATGGAGAAAGCTGTGGCAGAACCGGCAGAGGCATCAAATCCGCACACCATCTTGCTATGTCCCAAACCTTTACTAAATCCGCCTTTAATATTCCAGTAATCACTTTTTGACAAATAATCTGTGTAGGAAGAGACAATAAAATCTTCTATAAATAGCTGATTGGTCATCACAGAGTTTCTGCTTTGGAAATAAGAACAAGAAATGTTGATAAAGAATGATTTTAATGGATTGCGATATTTGTATGTTAAGGAAGTTCCTAAATCTTGAGAATATTTATCAGGATTTGAAGCGACCAACAGATTGCGGTAGTCTGAGAGAATGGCTGAATTTATATTCATATAAGGTTTCGGAGAGGAAAGACGGTAAGAGATAGAACCGATAAGTTCGGATTTAGCTGTAAGTTGTCGCCTTAAGCTAAAATTGGGAGAAGTATTTATATAGTTATGATTACTCTCAATGTGATAATTGAGCCATTTTAAGGGCACACTGATTGAAGCGCGCCAGCCGTTGCGGGCATAATCCATTCGCGGAGTGGCATATATATTCAGCAGGAAGGCATCATAACTGCCTGAATTGTCAAAACTTCCGAGTCCGGAGAGGGTAGTGTTAAGATTATGATAATTAAAATCAATACCGGCATGAAGATAGTATTTCCAGAAACGAGAGAATCTGCCGAAGCGAGTCTCGGTCGTGCTTCTGAAATCAGTAGTCCCGATACATTGCATGGCATTCTCCTCACCGTCAATTATCAGCCGATCCGGGCGATACCCGAAGCTATTTCTTGAAATAAGGGTGAAGAGCTTTTTCTCATTCCGCTTCACAAGTTTTAAGTCGTTATTTGCGGAAAAGTTTTTTCGTCTGACCCCTTGCCTGAGGTTAAAAGACCCGGAAATCTCTGAATCTGTCTTGTCAAGAACACCAGACAAAGTGAATTTATTTTTAAGGTAGTAACCTTTCTTATTTATTTCATTATAGATTTGGGCAGATAGATTGTGGGAGGTGCTGTTTTGTGAATTTTTCTGAACGAAGACCGGAATCTGTGAAGAGAAATAGTCGGTCGTAACTCCTGAATTATAATTGAGCTTATCTGCCATATAGTTCAGTATCAGGCGCATTGAAGAAGCACCGGCTTTCCAAGAAGATATAGAGTTTGCCAGCCATGATAAATTGTCGCGGGTGCGTTTTTCCGACAGTGGAGCATTAACTATATCCGCAGATATATATTCCTTCCATAATGAAGAGGAATAGTCGGAGGAGAACATATCGTCAAAATCATGTTCGTTAATTTCATCGGCTGGATTCCAGCCGGTATTGCCCGCTTTTAGAGTAAAGATATTCTGGATTTTCGGAGCCATTCTCATAGTGAAAATAGAGCCATTATAAAGAAAAGGCTGCGCACCTGCTTCGCCCTTAGCCACTCCCACCCATTTCCCGTGGGCATCTTCTTTTAATTTCAGATTGATACCTGCTTCTTCCGGGAACTCAATTCCTTCAAGAGCTTTCACAGGCTGATGATGTTCCATCACTTCCACAGATGCAACATCCTTATGAGATATGTTATTAGTGGCAAGACCGTATTGCCCGCCGATAAAATCATTACCGTCGAGATAGAATTTGTTGATCGGTTTTCCCTGATATTTTATGGTGCCGTCTTCCTCGACCTTGATTCCGGGCAAGCGTTTTATCACATCAATTATCGCATTGTCTTTTGCAGAGGCGTAGCGTGAAACGTTAAATACAAGAGTGTCGCCTTTTGCGTAAATATCCGGTGCTTCCACAACGACATCCTTAAGCTGAGTCGTCTTAGGGATCAGAAATACAGTTGACGTAACAGAGTCAATGGGCAGAGTAAGAGGTTCGTAGCCAAGACTGCGGAATGAAACGGAATCGGCTCCCTGTTTCAAGGATAAAGAAAAATAACCCTTTTTATCAGTAGAAGTGAAACCTCCTTTTATCTTTACAATACAACCTGTTACGGGCTCTCTTGTGTCGGAATCAACGACGGTTCCCTTAAGGTCTTCCGGGACTGCTGCCGAACCCGACAGCAATCCGAGAAGAACGAAAAGTATGAGAAAATTATATTTTATCATTTTTTCCAGTCAAGTTCAAGATAGTCATATAAAAGTTCGGAAGGCTCGTATGCATCAAGAGCAGGATTTCCGGCTTGATCAGTAACCGTAATATGTCCGCCGGTTGTAGCTTCATAATAGCCGTAAGGATTTATTTCATATCGATGCTTTGTGTCATAGTATTTTTTACGGTCAGTTTTGTTAAAAGGCACTTTATAAATTGTGATCGGACGGTCAGCTTTTGATTTGATTCCAATGCACTCGAAAGTGTATTCTCCATTCTTATCAGATGCACACATTATCAAACCCGGAAGACCGTGAAGTTTCCATGGTCCGTCCATCAGCGGAATATCTTCCGTATAGAATGCATTCCATTCCCTGCCACGGAAATTGCATCGGGCACCCTTGCACTCATAACCCAGAATGTTGACTGTAGAATCTGTAAGTTCCCACTCAAGAGCCGGCATTTCTTCGTCATATCTGAACCAGTCCTGACATATTTTCTCTGTATGAGTCAATTTTCCGTCCGGATAGTTTTTAAATATGGTCATAAATTCTCCCGTGCTGAGTTTTCCATCCATAGCAGCTTCAGCAATCTGCTCACGGGTGGCATTCATAATCAGGGAATCAACAGTGAGATTTCGGTAGCTTGAGAATTTGGATAATCCGTCAGGTCCGATCTGGAGAAGCATATTGTCGCTTGCAATATTCTCTTTCAGGACATTCGTTGTATCCACAGAATATCTGTAATCATAGACAAACTCCATGGTTTCTTTTGCGAGAGTTTCTGTTTCAGGAACAGAGCTTTCGAAAATAGAAAGCACACGCCGATGGGTTTTTCCGGTTGCTATGACCGAAAGAAAGAATCCGATAAAAAGGAAAATAAACAATTTCTTCATAATTGTAATTATTGATGGTTATTGTGTTTTATAAGTTCAACCTGAACTGTGTTAGGTAAATAATGTTACCGCTGCAAAATTACTTTTCAAACTCCTTTCCCGGAGAAAAAAATCATTACTCAAACATTAATGGAATATTACTAAATTATTACTGTAAAGGAAATAAACTGTCGGGCAGCGTGAAACTGCTGTTTATTTAATTAATTTTGTAGTATGAAAAAAAGGATAAGAACACTTTACGTCACTACAATCATAGCCATATTTGCCTTTCTCGGAATGCAAATGTATTGGCTTAACGAACGTTATGAATTTTCCATACTGGAATATGAAAGACAGCTTAGTGAAAAGATTGAAAAAGGTGTAGAGGAATATAATGAATTGCGAAATAAGGCACCCGTCAAGCGAACAAACAAAAGGTTAGAAGACAGCAATGACACATTGGAATTGCCTTCTTACAATCTGCGTCAGCATTTTGGCGATAGTATTAAGACTTCCCGAACCACTACAATCTACACTTACCGGACAACCGTATTTGATATTCTTGGGATTAAGCCCGGGACTCCTCTGACAGAGGAGATGAAAGATAAAGCCATGCAGCTTCTACTTGAAGAGAAAAAGAATCCTGAAGATTCAGTAATGTATGATGCATCGGGAGCAAGAGATGAAAACGAAGCCTGGGCAGCCGCTAAGAATGTTCAGCTTGAAAAAGATTGTCCTTTCAGCATTGAAGGTTTGGATTCGGTGTTGAAAAAAGTTGGAGTCAAAGCAAAAATCACTCTGGTCAAGGAAGACAGTATGGTATGGAAACCACGAATTGACTTTGATAATTCCAGATTAAGACCGAAAGTCGTTCTTATGATTCCCTATTCTCAGTTAGAGGGTCAGGTTGCAGATATTGAATGCGGAATCAATCCTTTTGATATTCTTCCGGAAATGTGGAAAACCTTGGTTGTATCAATTTTCATATCAGTTTTGTTGATTATATGTCTGATACTTCAGTTCTCAACTGTGCGTAAACTTTCCCGTATTGACAAATTGCGGAACAGTTTCATCACGACCATGATTCATGAGCTTAAACGCCCTATTTCAACATTGAAAATGAGTGTATCAGGATTGGACAACGAGAGGATGATGGAAGATCCCGCCACAAAAAAGGAAATTCTGTCTGAGACAAGAAATGCTCTTGATAATCTCTCAGCATATTTTTCAAAATTAAGAGACATCACCTTTAATAATGTGGAGCAGATTCCCTTGAATATTCAGTCTGTCAATCTGCACGGTTTGTTTGATAATGTTGCTTCTGCCATCATTTTCCCGGTAGATAAGCATGTTGAAATTATCAATAGGATAGATTGTGAAATTGACGTGTCAGCTGATCGCTCACATCTTTACAACATACTGACTAATCTTGTTGAAAATGCCGTGAAGTATTCGGGCAGTTCCGTTGAGATAACTGCAGAGGCTGTCAAACGAGAAGGAGAGGTGGAGATTTCTGTTTCAGATACAGGCAACGGTATTTCATCCGGAGACATAGGGCATATATTCCAGCGTTTTTATCGCGGGAAGTCGGAAGCAAGCGAACAGCCGGGTATCGGGCTCGGTCTTGCATACGTAAAATTACTGGTAAATGCCCATGGAGGCGACGTAACAGCAGAAAGTCGCGAAGGGGAGGGGACTCGCTTCAAAATAATACTACCGCAATGAGAAAACCTGTAAAAATATTATTAGTTGATGACGACCTGAGGAACTCAATGCTTCTGAAACGCTTCATTGAGGCAGAAGGGTTTGAAGTGATATATGCCAACAATGGCAATGTCGGATTAGAAATGTATAAGGAATATCATCCTGATCTTATTCTGCTTGATATAAATATGCCCGAACTTGACGGTTTTGAAATGGCAAGGATTATCAGGCAGAATGACAAGAGGGTAATAATCTTTTTTCTGACAGACAGAACAGATAAAGTGGACCGTCTTCATGGTTTTTCCCTAAAGGGGAACGACTATATACCAAAACCATTTTATCCGGAGGAATTGATTGCCAAGATTAATGAGCGTCTGGACAGTCTTTGCATAAGTCATGACGTGGAATATAAATTAGGGGATACGATATTCCGCCCAAATCTTTCAAGCTTAACGTTTAAGGGTGAGACTCACTCCCTCTCTGTACGCCAGACTGAAATACTGCAGATGCTTGCGGAAAATCTTGGTCAACCGGTGGATAGGGATCTGATTCTTGAAAAGATATGGGGAGATGCCAGTTATTCAAATTCTCTTGCCCTGAATGTGCAGATTTCATACATCCGGCGTCTTATAAATGATCCGTCTGTGACTATCATATCTATTAAAAAGAAAGGTTATATTCTTTCAATAGAGTAGAGTAAGTCTGTTTGACATGCTGAAAAATAGAAATATCCTCTTGCTCTGCTATCTTCGGTTATAAAGCTTTGCAAGGGGATATTTCTTTTTCGCCCTATATCTTAATTCTTTATATAGGTCTTTTTTCCGTTTATTACATATAATCCTGACTTAAGATTATTAATGTAAGGAGAATCTTTGTTTATCAGTTGTCCCGATAACGAATACACGGTGAAAGTTTCTGAAACAGGGGAGAACAGGGGATTTTCTATCCCGGCTAAGGAGGCGTAATTAATTTTATTCAGCCATTCCCTGATTAGAGTTTCACTGTTGTCGGTCTGTGCACTTCTAATCCACAAGGAAGGCGAGAAAAATTCACCTTCAGGAATTAATCTTTTGGCATCGCCTTCCATACCACTAATACCACTGCTTGAACTTGAAACGATAAGACCGATATGCTTACCAGCCATCTCCTTACCATGTTGAAAGAGGAATGTCTGTAAAGGAGCAGCCATGTTGCTCCACCATAATGGAGCCCCAATTATTATACAATCATAATCAGAGAGATTTATTTCAACCGGATCGATTGCGGGATAAGATGAAGGGCTATCGGGATTATTTCTGATGGCACTTATCTGTGCGCTGCCGATTGCATAGCCGTTAGCAGCATAATCAAGACCTTTTTCAGCCGGTTGTATTCTCACTACATCAGCATCAATCTGCTTTAATAAGTCGGTCATGATGTGATGGACATTGTTGGTATAGCTGTAGTAGACAACCAGTGTTTTGGCATGAATTGAGACAGTCATGAGAAGAACAGAGAGAATAGTAAAAAATC
>JAIDPA010000098.1 GCA_029062985.1 Muribaculaceae bacterium | reverse complement strand
CTTCAGTGTGGGGCGTGGAGGATTACACTTCTTTTATGGAGAAGTTTTTAGAGGCTCTTTCTATTTCCTCTCCAATTCTTATAGGTCATTCTTTCGGTGGAAGGATAGCTCTTCTCTTTTCATCAAGAAATCCTGTAAGAAAAATGGTGCTCGTGGATGGAGCGGGAATAAAACCTAAACGAAAATTGAGCTATTACCGGAAGGTATATACCTTTAAGGCAGTGAAGAAGCTGGCTCCTTATATTTTAGGTAAAGAGAAAGGTGAAAGGATTATAGAAAAGTGGAGGAATAAGAGAGGCTCTTCCGATTACAGGAATTCTACGCCTGTTATGCGTGCCATTATGAGTAAATGTGTCAATGAGGATCTCAAACATGTTATGCCCTCTATTAAAGCTCCGACATTACTGATATGGGGTGAAAATGACACGGCTACTCCATTGACAGATGCGAAAACAATGGAGAAACTTATTCCGGACGCCGGTCTCGTATCTTTCCCCGGATGCGGACATTACAGCTTTTTAGATAATCCTGCTGGTTTTAAGGCTGTAATGAAGGAATTCTTCAAAACTGAATTGAAGCAGGATAAAAATCCTGTAAGTTGATTTCGCCCTTAAGAATTAAAATTTCTGAAACAAAAAATCTGACAAAAATGATAGCATTTCAAATTTTGATATATGTAATATGCGGAGTTTATATCGTGCTTAATCTTAAACATGATGTCCACATGCTTCAACAGAACAGTTATCGTCTGAAAAGATATTGGAAGTATCTTCGAGATGATATGACTAATATGTCACGTCTTGTCGATGTCGCATTGCTGTTCCTTGTGTTTTCAAGACTCTTGCCCCCGCTTCTTTCTCTGTTGGTGGTAGGAATAGCTTTCTTAATAAAAATATATCTGATTTTTGGTAAGAAATTTAAGAAGCCCCTTGTTTTCACCCGAAGAGTCTGGCGTATATATTCAGTAGCTGCTCTAATTTCATTGGGCCTTCCATTGGCAGTCATCTTGACGACCGGTTTTAAGAATAATATATTTGGAATATACGCTGCTTCTACATTGTCGCTGGGAGCGCTTCTCGTAGTTGCTATCTTCTCTTGGGCTTTCGTGATGCTGTCAGTGGTTATTCTTATGCCTGTGGAGTCATTGATTAACAAGAGATATTGGAATGAAGCTTCCTCTATCTTGCGTTCTATGCCTGATTTGAAGGTGATAGGAATAACAGGCTCATACGGGAAAACAAGTACGAAGCACTATCTTCAACGTATACTTTCCGAGCAGTTTGATGTGTTGATGACCCCCGGCTCATATAATACACCAATGGGTGTTATACGTACAGTGCGGGAAATGATGAAACCATATCACAAAATTTTTATCTGTGAAATGGGAGCTAAGCAGAAGGGTGATATTAAGGAGATATGTGACCTTGTACATCCCGATATGGGTATAATCACAGCTGTCGGACCTATGCATCTGGAGACTTTTAAAACCATAGAAAATGTGCAATCGACAAAATTCGAACTTGTGGATGCGTTGCCGGCAGATGGTGTAGCTGCAATCAATAATGATTTCGAGTATTGTGCAAATCGGCAGGTTGATAATGTAAAGGTTTTCCGCTATTGTGTCGGTGACAAAATGGCAGGAGAGAGTGACTACGTGGCAGATAAAATTCATTATTCTGCCGCCGGAACGACTTTTGATATAAAAGGTCCGGATGGATTCGAGATCTCTCTGACAACACGCCTTGTCGGCGAGTGTAATATTTCCAATCTTATTGCAGCTGTCATAATTGCATTGCAGTTAGGAATGCCGGCAGAAAAAATAAAGAGGGGAGTGGCAGCAATAGAACAGGTTGAACACAGGCTAAGCATAAAAAGGACACCGGGAGGAGTGACAATAATCGATGACGCGTTCAATTCAAATCCGGCAGGCTCTAAAATGGCTTTAGAGGTATTAAATGGCTTCCGGGAAGGTAAAAGGATAGTTGTTACACCCGGAATGATTGAATTGGGCGAAAAGCAATATGAATTGAATGAAAAGCTGGGTGAATCAATAGCTAAGAATTGCGACATTGCTATCATTGTAGGAATGTATAACAGAAATGCAATTGTGGAGGGTATACTCAAAGAAGGCTTTAAAAAGGAAAATCTATATGAAGTAGAAAATTTTGAGTCAGCCCAGAAGGTATTATCTACCATGCTTTCCTCGGGAGATACCGTATTATATGAAAATGATTTGCCTGATTCATTCAAATAAATAGAGGAATTAATAAAAAATTAAGAGGCTGTGTCGTAATTAAGGTTTACGGTGCAGCCTCTCTTTTTTAGAGCTATGAGGTTTGGATGTTTTTCAGGC
>JAIDPA010000097.1 GCA_029062985.1 Muribaculaceae bacterium | reverse complement strand
CGCGCAGGCCTCTTGTCTCGTGGCCTCGGAGATGGGTATAAGAGCCAGGGTTTATGGGAATGGCAGGTGCTTTCGGGGCGTTAGGGGGGGATCTGTCCACACTTTCCCAGAATCCCGCAGGTATCGGAGTTTACAGAAGTAATGACATAGGAGTCACTGTAGATTTAGATTTTCAGAAGAGTTTGGCTAAGGCTGCTCCCGGAGAGACTTCTCTCACTCAGACAAAATTTCTCCTTAATAATATAGGAGGAGTCTTTACACTCAGACTCCCGAGCGCAACAATTCCTAATATAAACTTTGGTTTTACCTATAATAAAGGAGCGTCGTTCAATCGCCAGTACGGAGGGAATATCGGGTTGCAGAACTCTTTGAGCAACTATATCGCAGGGGTGGCTAATACAGGGGGTCCTGACGGAGGTCCCGTTTATGTTGGCGATGTCACATCCACTTCTAATTTTGACCCCTATTTCCCGAATGACGGGAAATTTGCTGCTCCTTGGTTGACCATTTTAGGTTACGACGGTTATCTAACGACTCCATCGGGTGAGGGGGAGGATACTCAATGGTTTGGTCAATGGGGTAACGGAACAACCGGAACAGGTCATTTTAGAGTTCAGGAAAAAGGCTCACAGGATGAATATAACATTGCTTTCGGTGGTAATATTGCTAATGTGGTCTATTGGGGTATGAACTTTGATATTGTAAACTTTAATTACACTCAAAATTCATATTGGGGCGAACAGCTTGACAACGCATATATACCGGGTGCTAATGATTCGGAGACAGTCCGCACTTCTGCCAACTGGACAATGCATAATTATTACAATGTCAGCGGAAGCGGATTTAACTATCAGATAGGATTGATATTCAAACCTATTCAGGAATTCAGACTCGGGCTTGCTTTCCATACCCCGACCTGGTATAACATGACAGAAACCTACGGGGCAAACATTGATTACAAGTATGGTGGCACTGAGACCGGAAGCACTACAACAAATAATGGTTCCTTGGCATATAACGATATGTGTTTCAGAACTCCTATGAAGCTGATTGCTTCAGCAGCGGGTGTTATCGGAAGTAGCTTTATCGTGTCTCTTGACTATGAATGGACCCCATACAATAAGATGAAATTCTCTCAGGCAGGAAGTTACGGCACCGGCAATAACTGGGATTACGGTTATGATGATCCTTGGTATTATTGGTCGTCTTCTCCCGCTCTTCCGGGTTCAAAAGCGAGCAGCTGGGATTATGATGAATTCTATAACACAAATCAGGATATAAAGACATATTATCAGTCGACTAATACAATCCGTATTGGTGCTGAATATAGGGTTACTCCGAATTTCAGTGTTAGAGCCGGGTATAGTTATGTGTCATCTCCCGTAAAAAATGAGGTGAAGAACGGTCAGGAATTTGTGTATACTTCAGGGACGTTGACAAACTATCGACTTGACAACGAAACAAATTATGTCACCCTCGGATTAGGTTATCGCGGAAGTCATTTTTATGCTGATTTGGCTTATGTTTATAAGAACATGCAGTCTGAATACCATGCTTTCACTCCTGATACCGCTCCGGGCGCAGTGCCATCCCCTCAGTCAAAACTTTCTTTGACAAACAATCAGCTTGTCCTGACAGCAGGCTATCGTTTCTGATTCCTATCTTATTTTCTTGCAATGAATAAGAACAGGAGATTGATTTAAACGTGTCGCATAGAGGAACTCATCTTTTCCTTCTTTTGCTGAAAGTTGTTTCCTCAATTGGTCGGCAGATAACGGATAATTTCTTGACACTATATTAACCGGATAGCCTTTGAAGGCTTTCCGGTTTTTTTTATCTATGATTTTTATTATCTGCATTATTCTGCCGGGAAAATCGTTTATAAGCTCATCGCTTGCAAAAATATTCGAATCAGCTCCGAATTTTTTTAAAGAGGGGTATCTTGATGCAAGAATCCCCCAAGGCTGAAGCTTCATTACAGACGCATTTGGTTCGTAGAGATAACCCATTCGGCTTAGATCTGTAAGGTAAACAGGATTGTTCCTGACCTCATTATCCACGAATTCAAACAATGTTTTTATGTTTCCCTCATTGTCCATATCCAAAGCTTTAAAGGAGGGTGACAGCGCGTTATGATCCTTATTGTAGTCAATTTCGATTAGCACTTCCTTGCATTCTCCGTTTATACTGACAATATGCAGACACTCGATATTTTCTAAATCCTTTAAGGTCTGACTGACGTCAAGCAGGGGAGAGGCTTTTATAAGGATATGGGGAGCATGATTTCTGAACAAGAATTGTAAAGACGTGACATCAGGCTGACAATCTTTAAAATTATATACTCTTTTCTGACTATCATCTCTTCTCGCAGGATCAATGAAAATTACGTCGTATTTAGTTTTCCCGGATGAAAGGAATTTTACGGAATCTGCCACTTCAATCGTCAAGGGGATATTAAGAGAAGCTGCATTGTGAGAAAGAGCTTCGCCTTTTAATTCATCTATTTCACATGCTGTCACATTATTTCCTGCTTTAGCGATCGTCATGGAGTCAATCCCAAGTCCGGCAGTCATATCAAGGACATCGGAGCCTTTTCCAATTAATTTTGAATGGTAGAGAGAAACAGCCTGATGACTTGCCTGCTCTGAAGAAAGTTGGGTCGGGAAGATGAACGCAGGATTTTTAATAAATTCACTTAACTTCCGGTGGCATTTTCTTCTGCATTCAATCTGCGTTATCGCTAAATCAAGATTTATATCCGGATTTTTATCACGCCATTTAAGATATAATTCTGTGGTTTTCTCATCCTTATTATCACTGATAAAATTATAAAAATTTTCTGTCAGGCTTTCTTTTAACATTGCTTCTTTAATTATCCTTATATATTAAACTCCATATTGCAAAATTATAAAATTAGGTCTCATAAAGCAAGCCATAATGATAAATAGAGCTGACTTCTTAAAATAAATACTTTATTTCTCCGTCATTTATTAAGGGTTAATATAGATTTTGGCTCTCTTGAAGTAATTCAGAAATAGCGGAGTCATCACTATATCATAAATTTTAGATAATACACAAAGAGATAATATTCAATCAGATATAATGTTGAATTACGCGGCAATAGATTTTGAGACTGCAAACGGAAATCCTTGCAGCATTTGCAGTGTCGGAGTTGTAATAGTCAAAAACGGGATTGTTGTCAAAGAAATATACCGTCTCGTCCATCCGGTGCCTAATTATTATAGTCCGGGCAATGTCAGTGTGCATGGAATCACCAAAGAAGATACAGATTGTGAAGACACCTTCCCTGAAGTATGGGCAGAAATTGTGCAATACATTGAAGGGTTGCCCCTTGTAGCTCATTTCAGCAGATTTGATGAGGGATGTCTGAAAGCAGCTCATAATAGGTTTCAGATGCCTTATCCCGGATACCGTTTTTATTGCACATGTACAGCCTCAAGAAAACATTTTGGAA
Source organism: Muribaculaceae bacterium (assembly GCA_029062985.1). Taxonomy (GTDB): domain Bacteria; phylum Bacteroidota; class Bacteroidia; order Bacteroidales; family Muribaculaceae; genus Lepagella. The sequence goes on along the minus strand of JAIDPA010000097.1, from coordinate 5,340 downwards.
AATCTCTACCAAACCATAAACTTCCGACGGTGTCTAAGGCATGCGGATATAATCTTAATAATCACCATCATGCACTTGCAGATGCGGAAGCATGTGCACATATCTGGTTAGCTTTGACTGAAGGTAGAAAACTAAAAATCAGTTAATAAATCTGAATTGTTGCAATTTTTTTTATGCACAGAGAAATAATTATTATTAACTTTGTGAATAAAATGTATCCGGATGAAAAATACTAATTCATTTAAAACTATTATATTCTTTCTGTTCTGTCTGTTTTTACCTCAATTTGCAATAGCAAAGGAAGATGTCCAGAAAACATTTACTATCGTGATTGACGCCGGACATGGAGGAAAGGATATAGGAGCTGCCGACAACGGAGCAAGAGAGAAAGACATTAATCTTGGAGTGGCTCTTCAGCTTGAAAAAATCATAAAGAAACAACTGAAGGATGTGAAAGTCATCATGACACGCTCTGACGACACCTATCTGACGCTTCAACAACGTGCGGATATAGCAAATAAGTCAAAAGGAGATTTATTCATATCCATTCACACAAATTCTGTCGATAAGAATAATAAAAACAGAAAGACAGTAGCCGGAAGTTCTGTTTACGCTCTTGGACTCCACAAGGACGATAATAATATGAAAGTAGCTCAAAGGGAAAATTCCGTCATTGAGCTGGAAAGTAATTTTGAGCAGAAGTATAAAGGTTTTGATCCAAATAAGGATGAATCCTATATTATTTTTGAAATGGCTCAAAAGAAAAATCTGACCAAGAGCTTAAAATTTGCCGATGAGGTGCAGAAAGAGCTGGTTGGAATAGGAAGAGCAAACAGGGGAGTGCATCAGGCAGGATTCTGGGTTTTGTGGGCTACTTCAATGCCGGCGGTGCTTATCGAACTTGATTTCATCTGCAATCCTAATTCTGCAAAATACATGACGAGTGCAAAAGGTGAAGAGGAATTTGCAGGAGCTATTTTCAAGGCTGTTGACAACTACTATAAAACATGGAAGAAAAGCAGCTCAAGTGTCAGTGCAGTCAATAATGAATCTTCTTCTCCGCAAAAGAGAGTCGCGGATAAAACTCCGGGATTTGCAGTCAAGGCATCTTCTTCAGTAAAAAAAGATAAGAAACATCTTGCATCCGGAGAGCGTAAACACTCTTCGACAAGAAGGCGCAGAAATGATGCTTCACGAGAGGCGTCGGTCAACAGAGATGTCGAAACCTCCTCTATTCCTCTTCATAAAGAGGGAGAACGTTCGGGGATAAGAGTAGCTGTTGGCTCTGACGAGACTCTGGCATCTGCAAATTCAACAAGTCTTTCAGAAAAGGAAAGAAAGCGTTTGGAGAAATTGGCAAAAAAGGAGAGAAAAGAGAGGGAAAAACAAAAAAAACTTGAGGAAAAACGAAAAAGAAAAGCTAATGCTCACAACGCTAAGCGAGGTAAAATTGTTACAGTATATAAAATCCAGATTTTGGCTTCTGCCGATTTGCTGAAACAGAATAATCCGCGTTTCTGCGGACTTTCTCCAATTTCCACATATAAAGAGAACAATCTCTACAAATATTATTATGGAGAAAGTCTTGACAGGAGCGAAATGGAAGCTTTATTAAAAGATGTAAGGAAAAAGATTCCGGATGCTTTTGTTGTAGCAAGTACTAAGTCGAGCCACTAAACTTATTTATCTTCTTATGAAAAAATTATTCTCAAAAGAATTTATCATCGGTCTTTCCGTGATAGTCGCAGTGTTAGTCTTATTCTTCGGTATTGAATACCTGAAGGGTATAAATCTATTTAAACCTGCCAACTTCTACGTTGCAAGTTATTCCAATGTAGCCGGTCTTGAAGTTTCGGCTCCGGTCTCTATCGATGGTTATAAGGTAGGACAGGTGAGGGAAATTAATTTCAATTATGAGAAGCCGGGAAAGATAGAGGTGATTCTTGCTCTCAATAAATCATTAAGACTGCCTGAAGACTCAAAGGCAATGATTGCAACTTCTCTTTTAAGCGGTGCTTACGTTGAAATAAAAATGGGAAAAAGTGCTAAGCTCGCGGAAGTAGGGAGCACGATTGAAGGAATTACTGCTCCTGATATGATGGCATCTATTTCTGACCAGGTTCTTCCGGCGGTCGGTACGATTTTGCCTCGTGTAGATTCGCTTCTTGCCAACTTGAATAACCTTGTCGCAGATCCGGCTCTTTCACAATCGATCCGTCGGCTTGACGGAATCACTGCTGACATAGCAGCATCGACTGCCGGTCTCCGCTCTGTTATGGGCACACAGGTTCCGGGTATTATGTCAAAGGCGGGTAAGGTGGCTACCAATCTTGACACTCTCACAAGAAATTTAGGTGCTCTCTCATATCAGCTGAAGAATCTGCCTCTTGATGCAACAATGGGAAATGTCAATGAAGTGACAGAAAATCTGGCAGCGTTCTCACGTCAGCTCAACAGCTCTAATTCTACTTTAGGGAAACTTAATTCTGATCCGGAATTATATAACCGCATCAACAGGGTTACGGCAGACATTGATTCCCTGATTCTCGATATTCAGAAGAATCCAAAACGCTACATCAGTATCAAGCTCCTTTGATAATATAGAATTTTTACTCCGGAGACCTGTCTTCTTAGTCAAAGATGATAGGTCTCTTTAATTTTTTCAAAAAATATTTTCTTGAAAAACAAATAAATATAAAAAAATGCAAATTTGCAAGAGTTGGAGCTATTTTTTATTCAGAATTTTTGTCGTTATTTTGTAGTCAAGTTTCGCGATTAAAGCTATGACGGAAGATTATAAAATAAAATGGAACCGATGTCTTGATATTATCCGTGATAATATCGGAGACACTAAGACTGTTACCTGGTTTCTGCCTGCCAAACCACTCAGTTTTCAGGATAACACTCTTACGCTCGGAATCCCCTCAAACTTCTTCTATGAGAAGTATGAGGATGAATTCTATTCTATTTTATCTTCCACACTGAAAAAAGTTTTTGGTCCGGCTGTAAGACTCGATTATGAGATTTCCATTATAAGGAATGACAATGATTCCAAGGTGAAGTTTCATGCTTCTAAACAGAGTCATGCTGTAAAGAATAAATTCATTCAGTCTATGCAGGCTCCATCTCCATTAGGGGATTCTTTATCGGATAAAAAGCCTGATTTCGACCCTCAGCTTAACGAATCATTAAATTTTGAGAATTACTGTATTGGCGAAAGCAATCGTCTTCCTTTCACAATTGCGGAATATATAGCCAACCATCCCGGGAAGAATGATTTCAATCCATTCTTCCTTTATGGGGATGTCGGTGTCGGCAAGACACATCTGATTCAGGCTATCGGTATCCGTGTAAAGGAAAGAAACCCTAATGCAAAGGTTTTGTTCGTTACCCTTCGTCAATTCCAGAACCTCATGGCAAATGCAACAATCCGAAAGCAGATTCCAAGCTTTTTGAATTGGTTTCAGCAAATGGACGTCTTGCTTATTGACGATTTGCAGGAGCTTTCTCATAAAGACGGAACAGCAAAAGTTTTGTTCCCTATCTTCAACCATCTCCATCAGAATGGAAAAGCGCTCGTATTCACCTGCGACCGTCCGCCAATGGAACTTGACGGTATTGCCGACAGATTGATTGACCGCTTTAAGTGGGGTATTACGGAACGCCTCCCGAAACCGGACTTGGCTCTTAAGAAAAAGATTCTTTCATTTAAAGCTGCTAAGAACGGACTCAGCCTTCCTCCGGAGGTAATAGATATTATTGCGGAACAATCCACCGGCTCCGTGCGTGAGCTTGAAGGTATTGTAATAGGAATCCTTACACGCTCTATTACACTAAATGCTCCGATTGACCTCAATTTAGCTCTAGAGGTCATGAGAAATTCAATCAAGAAGGTAGAGAGAAAAGCAATCAATTTTGATATGATAGTTGAAGCTACAGCTGAGTTCTATCGTCTGAATCCCGATGTAATTTTCTCAAAGAGCCGGGTCAGGGATATCGCGGATGCTCGTCAGGTCATAATGTATTTATGCCATAAGCTCACTTCTCTTTCATCTTCAGCAATTGGTCAGAAGCTTAACCGACGTCATGCCACAGTCCTTCATGGCATATCTGCCATCGCTGATCGACTTCCATATACTAAGGAGCTTTCTTTGGCAGTAGAAAAGATAGAGGAAGGTCTTAAAGCTTAAGATAAAGTAAAGAGCAATAAAAAAGGTGAGATGACTCACCTTTTTTATTGCTCTTCATTTTATTGATTTCCCGGCAAAGAAAAGCGTCTTAAGCGTCATATCTAACTTTATCAAGAATAATATTTAAGATATTGATATTTCCACCCGCTTTTTCAAGCACCGGTATATCTTCGGCAAAAGATTTCTCAAGTTGTCTGATGCCGTAATTTTTATCTCTTGCGCACTTCAGATAATGATTGACGGCTTCTTTTAAATTACCCGCAAGAAAACAGGCATGACCTGCGTTCAAATAATCATTGGATGTGGCTTCTCCGCTTGCTATAATTCTGTTATATGCATCAAGACTTTTCTCAATTCTTCCATTAAGCAATTCAGCCCATGCAATAGCCCTTTTTGCAGAAAGACTGTCCGGTTTGATATAATCTGCATGGTAATATTTTTGAAGTGCCTCATCTATACGGTCAGCTTCAAGAAAACAATTCCCCGCACTTATAAGAAGTTTGAAATTATCAGGATCTTTCTCAAGAGCTTTCGTGTAATATTCGGCAGCTTCAAGCGAACGATTCAGAATCCTGTTGGTCAGAGCAATTTTCTTAATAAGCCAAAGACTGTCGGGATTTATCAATTCTGCTTTGCGATACCAAATTAATGCATTGTTCATATCCTTGAGGGCATTATAGCAATAACCGATTTTTTCCCAGAACAAAGCTCCATCTTCATTTGATTTTTCAAGAGTCAGGAGAATTGGCAAAGCTTCTTCATAATACCCACGCTTGAAATAAAATTCACCGACTATATTTAAAATCTCTTTGTCAGAAAGAATATCGCTTAAATACGGAAGCGAACGGAAGTCAATCGGGTTTTCAAAAGGATCGGGGAAGTCTCCCTTTCTCCGGAAGAGTTTAAAAAAGCGATAAAGATTTCGGGTGAAACGTGTGACTTCTGCTGAAAAACCGGTGATTCCGGCAATGCCTTTACGTTCATCCATTATTTCTTTAAGCTGACCCATTTCATTGTTCATTCTTTCAGAAATCATCCGGCGCTGTTCCTTCGGCATTCTGTTGAGAGAAAATGCAAAAGAAAACTTGTCAGAATCACACATGACCCCTTCCATATCGAGCAACTGAGCAAAACCATCAAGATTATCGCC
>JAIDPA010000096.1 GCA_029062985.1 Muribaculaceae bacterium | reverse complement strand
ATATCTACCCTTTATCGCAAAAACTAAAATTAATTATCAATGAATACTAAAGAATTTATAAGCTCTTTAAGAGAGATAGTCAGGGAATATATCGCTGACGAGGAAGCATACAACGATGATGTCCAGCTTCAGATCAACACCACGACATGGGAACTCGAAATAGCCGACCCTGAGAATGATCTTCCGAATTGCGACTATTATCCTATGATGGATCTCGTCAGTATGAGCAGCACCGAACCGGGGAAATGGGAACCTGATGAAGAAGCAATTGCTGAAGTTGCAGCTGAATATGTATTCACTGAATAAGCCAGATGATGATATCTGAAAAAGATAAGAAAAGATAAATCTTGGATATAAGAATTGTGATAGAGTGATGCAATCCATGGGTTGCATCACTCTATCACAATTCTTATATCCATCCTAAGTTTTGATATCTATCCTCAGATTTGATATATCTCCTTTCTCCTCAGATAATCTTTTCCAAGGAATCAGTATTTGCTTTTATTTCCTCCTCGGGGACCTGATAGTTAGACAGGTCGCCGCTATGATACTGATCGTATGCAGTCATATCAATAAGTCCGTGTCCTGAAAGATTAAACAGGATTACGGGAGCAGTGCCCTCCTCATTTGCCTTTTTGGCTTCGCGAATGGCAGCAGCAATCGCATGGCTACTCTCGGGAGCCGGAATAATTCCTTCGCTCCTTGCAAACAGATGGGCTGCCTCGAAAGTCTCAGTCTGAGGAATATCGACTGCATCGATGAATCCCTGTGAACGTAATTGGCTCACGACCGCACCCGCACCATGATAACGGAGTCCACCGGCATGAATATTGGCAGGAGCAAAATTATGACCGAGTGTGTACATTGGAATCAACGGAGTATAACCTGCCTCGTCGCCGAAATCATACTGAAGCACGCCGCGTGTCAATTTAGGACATGACTGCGGTTCGGCAGCAATAAAACGAGTTGAGCGTTCGCCGCTGAAATTGTGGCGCATGAAAGGGAAAGCAATTCCTGAGAAATTGCTGCCTCCGCCAAAGCAGCCGATCACCACGTCAGGCACCTCTCCTGCCATCTCCATCTGTTTTTCAGCCTCGAGTCCTATCACCGTCTGATGAAGGGCTACATGATTAAGCACCGAGCCGAGAGCATACTTACAGTTGGGAGTGCTCATTGCGAGTTCAACAGCCTCAGAGATTGCAGTGCCAAGAGAACCCTGATAGTTAGGATGGTCAGTGATTATCTTACGCCCGGCTTTGGTTGACATACTTGGAGATGCAATCACCTCTGCCCCGTATGTCTCCATAATCGAACGGCGGTAAGGCTTCTGATGATAACTCACCTTCACCATATACACCGCGAGGTCAAGTCCGAAATGTTTCGCAGCTAAGGAGAGAGCCGCACCCCATTGTCCGGCACCTGTCTCAGTAGTGATATTGGTCACGCCCTGTTTCTTGGCATAGTAAGCCTGCGGAATAGCTGAATTAAGTTTATGAGAACCGACAGGACTGACACTTTCATTCTTGAAATATATGTGAGCCTTTGTGCCGAGAGCCTTCTCAAGACCACGTGCGCGTACAAGGGGAGTCGGACGCCAGATGCGATACATATCGCGGACTTCCTCCGGGATTTCAATCCACGTATCAGTAGAATTGAGTTCCTGACGGGCTGCCTCTTCAGTGAAAAGAGGGAAAAGATCTTCCTCCTTAAGCGGCTCCTTTGTAGCCGGATTAAGCATCGGACGCGGTTTGACAGGCATTTCAGCCATTACGTTATACCATGCTGTCGGTATATCTTTTTCTTGAAGAATGAATTTCTTGGATTCCATGAATAAATTAGTTGAAGCATACCCTAACCATAAAGGGTATAATAATTGCAAAATTAAACAAAAAATTTCATTTTTCTTATAATTATTCAAATTAAGTTTTGCTTCGTTATTTTTTGGAGGACTGGGAGGACTGAGAGAACTCGGCGAACTGTGAATTTCGAGAGGATGCTAAGCGTGATTGCCTGACAAAATTATCTCAATGATAGAAAGGTTTTGAAGTGGAGAAAGGAAATAATCATAAAAATTTAGTAATTTCGCATTGAGAATAAAATTCGTTGGATTGAAGTCATCGGATTAAAAGGTCAGAATTTAGAATTAACATTATAATAGACAATAAGAATGGCAACAACTTTAGTAAAGACCGATTTTGAATTTCCCGGTCAGACGGGTGAATATCACGGCAAAGTGCGTGACGTCTATACAATCAATGATGATTTGATGGTCATGGTCGCTACAGACCGTATTTCTGCATTCGATGTGATTCTTCCTGAGGGTATCCCTTACAAAGGACAGGTGCTTAATCAGATTGCAGCTTACTTCCTTGATGCGTCTGCCGAGATAGTTCCTAACTGGAAATTAGCAGTGCCCGACCCTATGGTTACTGTCGGAGTGAAGGCTGAATCATTCCCCGTAGAAATGATTATCCGCGGCTATCTGACAGGGAGCGCCTGGAGAGAATATCAGAAGGGTTGCCGCGAGCTTTGCGGTGTTAAACTCCCTGAGGGTATGCGTGAGAATGAAAAATTCCCCGAACCAATCATCACTCCGACAACTAAAGCAGCCGAAGGTCACGATGAGAATATATCTCGTGAGGAAATAATCGCACAGGGACTCGTCAGCGAAGAGAATTATAAGGTGATGGAAGAATACACCAGAAAACTCTTTGAACTCGGCACAAAAATGGCAGCTGAAAAGGGTCTGATTCTGGTGGATACAAAATATGAATTCGGACTCCGTGACGGGAAAGTGATTCTTATAGATGAGATTCACACCCCTGACTCTTCCCGGTATTTCTATGCCGACGGATATGAGGAACGCTTTGAGAAAGGAGAGCCTCAGAAGCAGCTCAGTAAAGAATTTGTGCGTCAATGGCTAATCGACCATGGTTTCATGGGTCAGGAAGGGCAGAAAATGCCTGAGATGACTCCCGAATTCATCAACAGCGTGTCAGAACGTTACATCGAGCTCTTCGAACACGTTACAGGTCAGCAATTCATCAAGGCTGAGGGCGCTGATCTGGCAGCCAGAATTGAAGACCACGTAACTAACTGGATTCTGAAGGACTAAGGAATTTAAGGTCTTTAAGGTCTTTAAGGTCTTTAGAGTCTTTAAAGTCTTTAATGACCTTAATGACCTTAATGACCTTAACCACCTTAATGACCTTAACAACCTTAAGGTCGGTAAAAAAGGGGAGGCAATTTCGCAATTGCCTCCCCTTCCTTCGTGTACAAAAATCACTTATTAACTTTAACCATTCGAAATTTTTTAACCTTAAGAGCTGATCATACAACTCTATTAATTATATCCCTTATTCTGCACATACAGACCGGGCACATAGTAGAGCTGGTTGTAAGGCACAGGATAGAATTCATTTTTACCTGCCGTATAATGTGCGTCTTCATAGTATTGCCCATAGGTAATGGTGACTTCCTTCATCCTCAAATCGTTAGGATCATCAGGATTCTCTCTTTCCATATACTTATAGACTGTATTAGCCTCTTTAGCAAAATAAGCGTTCAATACTTCAGAAGCGATACCCCAGCGACGAAGGTCGAAGTAACGGCTGCTTTCCATTGCCATTTCAAGACGACGTTCCCAGCGGAGACGTTCGCGTGCCTGTTCTTTGGAAGCGAAATCTGCGGCAGGATAAAGAGCTATCTCACAGAAATCAGCTGCGTAAGAAATATGCTTGTCAATAGAATTAGCTGCACGCTGACGGATGTCATTGATGATTGTGCGGGCTTCTTCAAGACGGTTCAATTCGATAAGGGCCTCTGCACGCATAAGCATAACGTCAGTGTAACGGAATACGTAATCATTCATTGCGAATGCCTGCCATGAGCCATCGAAAGTCTCACCGCCACTACGCTGAGGAACATCCTTCAGGGATGTGTAGAAACCGTATGTGTTCGGAGTACGTGAGTTTGCTACTGTCTGCATGTATGCTTCCTCGTATTTATAAGGGAAGGAAGGCATACCGACAGTGTGGAACAAACGCGGATCCCATTTCTGAGTGGAAGGAGTGCCGCTGACAGGATAATCGTTAGTGTCGTCATACTCATCAAAAAGAGGAAGACCGTTTTTAGTCTTATAGGCATTTACGAGATTCTGAGAAGGTTTGTGGAAGTCCCATCCGCAAGACCACATACCCCAGCAGCCGTTAAGCATATTCGACCAGTTAGCACGTCCGAAGCGTGTATTATCTTCCGTGTACTGAGAAGTCTGCACTGCAAACACTGACTCTACGCTGTTCTTATATTCAGGAAGGAAGATATCACCGTAATCAGCAAGATAGTTATACTGTGAGTTAGCAACTACCCCGGTGTATTCAACTACCTTTTCCATATATGCCGGATTGATGAAATTGATGCCATCAGTTGCCTCATAGCCATCGCCCCATGCCAGAGTGAGGTAGCATTTTGCCAGATATGCAGCCGCTGCAATCTTGTTGGCACGTCCGCCTCCGTCAGTAACCTGTGCGGGAAGAGCGTTATAAGCCATCTCAAACTCATTGATCACCTTGGCGAAAAGTTCTTCGTAGGTAAACTGGTTATTGGGAGTCTGTTCCTGAAGATTGTTATTGAAGACATGCTCATCAACCCAAGGAATCTGACGGAACATAGTCAGAAGCTTGAAATAGCTGTGACCGCGAAGGAAATGCACCTCGCCGACGCGCTGTGCGGCGACGTCCTTGCCAAGTTTGGATTCTCCATACTGATCAAGAGCCACCAGAGCACGATTGCAACGGGAGATATTACAATAGAGACGATACCAGAGTTCGTCAAGTTCGCCCGCGGTGGAAGTCAGTGATGACCAGATTTCCATCGGGTGATAACCTGTATCGGTTGTGCCGCCGCCCCCTTTGAGACAGTCGTCTGAACCAAGGTCGCCGTAAGGCCAGAGGTTGAAAGGATAGGTGTACCAGCAATCGCCCAGAGAAGCGTAAGCGGCATTCACCATTTTGTCAGGCTCTGAATAAGCCGTGTCTCCATCAATGACACCTGTCGGCGGCACCTCGATGAAATCGTTGCAGGCAGAGAGTCCCAGAGCAACAAGAGAGAGAAGATATATCTTGAGAGATTTCATACTCAAATTAGATATTTTAGATTAATAATTTAATAATGGAGAGATTTTTAGAAATCAACCTGAAGACCGAAAGAGAATGAAGTCGGGATAGGATATGCCCAATTTGGATTCTCAGGGTCAGTGCAGGTGAGAGAGTTACTCTTGATAGTAAGGAGATTCTGACCGGAAACATAAACCCTTGCCTTATTTACCTTGAGACGTTCAAGAACGCTTGAGGGAAGAGTATAACCGAGCTGAAGTGTACGCAGCTTTGCGTAAGAACCGTTTTCTACGAAGTAAGAAGAAGTACGTCCTTCATCGCTTCTGTTATTTGTAGAAAGCATCGGTATAGTTGAAGAAGTGTTCACCTTGGGCAACCATGCATCGAGGACACGGATACCCTTGTTGCTGCCGGCATCTGTAACGCTCCAGAAGTCGTTCTGGAATTTCTGGTTGTTATAGACGTCCTGTCCGAGAACACCCTGCCAGAACATCTGGAAGTCGAAGTTCTTATAAGCGAGTTCTACATTGAGACCGAACGAGAGATCGGGAACCGGGTTGAAAATCCAGGTCTGGTCGTTGGCGTCGATATGACCGTCATGATTAAGGTCGGCATATCTCATGCCGCCGACGCGTGCGTTGTCCTGACCATAGTTGCGAACTTCCTCTTCATTCTGGAACAGACCGTCGAATACGTAACCCACGATTGAACCGTAAGGCTGACGAGCCTGCACGAGGTTCTGAGTTGTAGTGTGTGCATAAGAACCGGTGGTGGTAGAAGGAAGATATGTCACACGGTTGCGGAAGAAGTCGAAGTTAACGCCTACCTTATAGTAGAGACCGCATGACAGCTCATCGCGCCATGATGCCTGGAATTCCATACCCCAGTTTCTGAGAGACGGACCGTTAAGCCATGAAGCACCACCCTCACCCATTGAACCGAGATAAGCCGGAATGATAAGCATATCCTTCACGTCTTTGATATAGAAATCGAGTGAGCCTGTCAGCTTATTGCCAAGGAAGCCGTAGTCAACACCGGCGTTATACTGTATTGTGGTTTCCCATTTCAAGTTGGGGTTAGCAGTCTGGCTTGCATAATAACCTGAGGGGAACACACCGCTCTGCTGGAGAAGGAGGTCGTATGCAGTAGAAGTGACACGGTCATTACCGTAGTCTGCGATATAGAGGGCGTAACGGGCAGTGTTGGAGATTGCCTGGTTACCTGTCTTACCCCAAGAGAGACGTATCTTCAGATCATCGAGCCATTTCTTATTGATATTTTCAGAAAGACGGTAGCCGAGGGTGACAGCGGGGAATGTACCGTAGCGGTTATTCTGACCGAAACGTGAAGAACCGTCGTGACGGATTGTGAAAGAAGCGAGAAGAAGGTTTCTCCAGTTATAGTCGATCTTGCCGAAGAAAGATACAAGAGCATAAGCTGACTTGTTACCATAAGCACGTTCTACACCTGAAGAGGCATCCGGATACATGTAATTCGGGTTTTCTACGTCATAGTTCTCATTATAGCCTGAGAAGTCAATACGGTTCTGACGGAACAATTCCATACCGGCAAGGACTGTGAAGTTATTGTCGTCCTTGATGGAGAAATTATAGTTGGCAGTATTGGTCCAGGTCCACTTGGAGTCGTTAGCCTGAGAAAGTGTCGTAGAGTTTGTATCGTTGTTTACGATGTCGCTGTGGAAAGTATAGTTGTAGCTATGGATAAATGCTGCATCATAGTCAAGACCGAAGTTTGAACGGAGGAGAAGACCCTTGATAGGCTTGATGTCGATATAGGCATTACCGAAAAGACGCCAGATCTTGAGAGCATTGTCGCGGTTGAAGGCAAGCTCACGGAGAGGGTTCTGACGGTCAGCCATACTTCCGACAGGACCTGCATAGGTTGTGCCGTCTATTTCAAATACAGGCACTGATGACGGCATCTTGAGAGCGTTCTCGAGAGGCTGGCAATCCACCTGGTCAGTATAAGTGATCGTGAAGTTTTCACCGACTGTTACATAAGGACCGATATGGAAAGATGAGTTAAGACGTCCGGCGATATTCTCGAAATCTGTATATTTGAGGATACCACTGTTTTTCTTATAACCGAGAGAGAAGAAAACTGTGCCCTTATCGGAAGCTCTTGAGACAGCAGCATCATAGTGCTGTGAGAAACCTGTGCGTGAAATCTCGTCGAGCCAGTCTGTATCAGACATTCTCATTGTCTTTTTAGCATTGATGAAACCGTCATACGCACCGTTAACGGTATAGTTGCGGTAGTCACCGGTAGCGATATCATAAACGCGGATAGGATAACCTGAAGAAGCCTGAAGATTAAGACCGTAGCTTGAAGCGTATGCCACCGGGTCAAGACCGTCATTAAGTGCTGCCTGAGCCATTGCGGTTGCGTAGCCCGGAGTGTTAAGAAGCTTCATTTTTGACTGGCCGTTGTAGAACTGAGCTGTAAGGTTTGCAGAGAAGCTTACGTTTACCTTGCCGTCGCCTGAGTTTTTACCTTTCTTTGTAGTGATGATGATCACACCGTTGGCAGCACGCGAACCGTAGATTGAAGCGGAAGCCGCATCCTTCAACACCTGCATGCTCTCGATGTCATTTGCGTTAAGAGAGTTAAGAGTGGCAGTGGTCGGCACACCGTCAATAATGAAGAGAGGATCCTGAGAAGCATTGAACGAACCGATACCACGTATGCGTACCGAACCTACACCGCTCGGAGAACCGTTGGCAGTGATCGTCATGCCCGGAACCTGACCCTGAAGCGCACGCATCGGGTCGCTGTCGGATGATGTTTCAAGAGATTTGGTGGAGACTACCGATACTGAACCGGTAAGGTCAGCTTTTTTCATGGTCTGATAACCTACTACTACTACCTCATCGAGCAGACCGGTATCTTCATCCATGTAGATTGTCATGTTAGGTTCCGCCTTAACCTCTACGGGCTGATAGCCGATGTAAGTGACCTTAAGGAGCGAACCCTCGGGAACTGCAAGTACAAAATTACCGTCAATGTCGGTTGATGTACCTTTCTTTGTGACCTCACACATAACGGTAGCCCCAATCAGGGGTTCGTCGTCAGAGCGGGAAATCACCGTACCGTGCACCGTTATTTCTTGTGCATGGGCTGCGATTGCCATAAAGATGATAAGCAATGCGCTGAGGATTACTTTTTTCATGTTATGTTAGTTTTGGTTAAAAAATTATGACGCAAAATTACAATGCGTTAAAAAAGCTGAATATAAAAATTGTTGACTCTTCTATCAATTTTATGGGCATTCCGTTATAGTGATAACTAATGCGGAATTTTTTAAATAATATACTTTGCAGGTTTCATCATAATTTGAAAGATTTTGAAGGTTAGTAATAGTAAGGTATTAGCTTACAGAGATATAGATTATATAAAAAAAGAATTTTTTATATTTTACGAAACATTTTTTATACTTCATTCATGTGTCGCAAGCTCCACTGCCGGCTAAATGGCGAAGTTTTTTAGGGAAATGATAAGTAATTGAGGACTGAAAACCTTGCTGACTTATCTGGAGGTAGTTTTTGCCCTCTCCTCTGATGGAGTGGTGCCGAAGGCTTCCCGGAAGCATCTGGAGAAATAAGCCAACGATGAAAAGCCTACACCAAACGCTATTTCGCTGATGCTTTTGTCTGACGAATGAATTAGTTTCCGGGCATGTCTCAATCTCAAGTTGCGGATAATCTCTACCGGTGTGTAATTTGTCAGTGCCTTTATCTTCCTTGTGAATTGCGACTGGCTGAGTCCCATCCTGGCAGCAATATCATCTATGTTAAGATTCGTATCTGAAATATTATTCCTGACAATCTCTACAAACTTCTCATAGAAATCACTCTCAGCATTATTCGGTAATTTTGGAGAAGCTTTGACAGGGCGTTCCTTTTCTGAAGTCCCCTTATCAAGCCTGTTATTTCCGAAAAGCTCCTTTATGCGCTGTCTGTTGAGAAGAAGATTCCTGCAGCGTGAAATCAGCACAGAAGGATTGAAAGGCTTGGAGAGATAAGCATCCGCGCCGGTTTCATAGCCCTCCACCCTTTGTTCATCACGCGAACAAGCCGTGAGCATGAGTACGGGAATATGCGATGTCGAGACCTCACCTTTAAGAATCTTGCAACATTCCAGTCCGTCCATCTCAGGCATCATGACATCACACAGGATGAGATCAGGCACATACTTGACTGCCATCTTAACACCCTGTCTGCCATTGGATGCGAAAATATAGTTATACTCGTCTCCGAGAATGTTCGCTGTCATCACCTGAATATCACGGTTATCATCTATGATTAGCACTAAAGGTTTAGTGTTGTCAAATTCTTTTTCCTCCTTCTCCGCTGCCATAAGTTCATCTTCTATTTCCTGATGAGAAATGACGGGAAGATCTGATTCTTTCTTATTATCACAATGACGCACGGGAAGCTTAACCTTAAAGATACTCCCCTTCCCTACCGAACTCTCTACCTCTATCGAACCGCCGTGCAATTCGATAAAAGCCTTAGTCAGGGCAAGTCCGATTCCGGAACCTTTGGGGTTCTCCTTGTCAACCTGATAGAAACGTTCGAATATCATCTTTCGGTCTTCTTCCGAAATGCCACATCCTGTGTCAGCCACTGCAAAAGATACCGTTTCGCCATCCGATTCGTATGACACACTGATCTTCCCATTATCAGGAGTGTGCTTGAAAGCATTGCTCATCAGATTGAAAAACACTCTTTCCAACTTCTCGACATCAACTGCCAGATCCGGATTCATACAACCGGCATCAATATTTATGGACAGACGTATGTCTCGACGGCGAGCCATATCCTTGAATGCCGCTGTCCAGTCAGAGAGCAGAGCCGGAAGATTAACTTCCGAAAGCTTGAGGTCAACCTTTCCGTTCTCATATTTACGGAAATCAAGAATCTGGTTTATCAGTCTGTGCAGGATTGTGATATTTCTGCGGGCTATGTCAAGCAGTGAACGATCTGAGGGAGGAAGATAATCTTCCTTCGCGATATGTTCAATCGGACCCGAGATGAGGGTGAGCGGTGTGCGCAAATCATGAGACACATTCGTAAAAAAGACCAGCTTTGAGCGTGTAGCATCCTGCAATTGTTCATACAGGAGGTTCTGTTTCTCTTTTTCCTCATTAAGCTGCTCATTTTTCTGCATAAGAATCTCTCGGTGCTTACGATTGGCATTGTGCGCTTTCAGCAACAGGGCAAACACTCCGGAAATAAGGATGAGAATAATTATCACAGCATAAAGGAGCCATGACTGCATGGAATGACGTTTCCAATAGACGTCAAGCTGATCCTGAAGAAGTGTGATCTTAGCAGTCTCACTCGTCAGCAACGAATCCTGAGAAAGCAATATATCCGCATTCGATAAGTCGATAGCTGAAAGCACCGGAAAACGGGTTATCCTTTTATATGGTTTCCTTTTAAGGATGTCGAGCGATGTCTTAAGTATTTTTTCGCCCTCAGTCGGATAAAGGAATGTTGCCGTAAGGAGACTATCCTTCACGGCAGCCAGTCCGACCTGGGGAAATCCGTCAATACCGAAAACGTCTATTTCACTCCGCCCCTTTTCCCGGGCAATCCTTGCTGCCGGGATTGCCATGTGATCTGTATGGGCAAAGATCATGTTAGTTTCAGGATAGACATTAAGGAGAGAATCAGCAAGCCTGGCAGCCTCAATATCACTCCAATTGCCATACACACTTGCAAGCACTTCGGCATCCGGAAGTTCAGCCATGCCCGCAATAAAACCTTCATGACGGAGCTTGGCTGGAGAAGCATGTGCGGGTCCTTGAATCTCGATTGCTTTTATCGGTTTCCGAATGACAGAACGGGCATATTTCGGCACAGATTTGCCCAATTCATAATTATCCACTTCCAGATGGGCAGTGAAGGCGTCTCCATCCACCATACGGTCGAACGTTACAATTGGGATACCCTTCTTATAAGCTTCAGCCACAACGGGAGCGAGCTCGTCAGCTTCGTTAGGTGAGATTATTATAAGGTCAAAACCGTTATCCATAAAATAACGGATATCGGCAATCTGACGTGAGTTATCATTATCGGCTGAACGTATTTCAAGATCCACATCGTCGTGAAGCAGCAATTCTCTCTTGAAGTCTTCATTAGTCTTCACGCGCCAGTAATCACCGCTACACTGAGAAACCCCAATTCTGTATTGTTTCTTCGCACTCTTCTGACACCCCCCTGTCAATAAAAGGATAATAAATAAGGGAAAAATAAGAGTAAAAATTTTGAAGAGTTTTTTCATTAATGTGTCAGAGTTAGGTTAGATTTTGCAAATATAAATCAAAAGTTTTAAAAATAAAAATAATAGCTTAATTTTTGTAAAATAAGCGCGACTCAAGGCGCGAGGCTCAAGGCGCAAAATTTATAAGATTTATAAGATTTATAAGACTTATAAGACTTATAAGACTTATACCGAGCAAAAGCTATCATAATTTTCAATTTTCAATTTAAAAAAGAGGGGAGCCGGTTTCACAACCTGCTCCCCCACACTCGTGTACAATTTTTAACTTACCTTATTTACATTTACCTGTTTCAACCTACCGCACAACAATCTTCCGATTGCCCACGAGGTAGATTCCTTTATCAAGTCCTTGAACTGCCTCTTGCACGTCTACATTCCTCTTCAAGCATATTCCCGAAAGAGTGAACACATCCACAAGCGACTCATTGTTATCTTTTATTCCGCCGGGTAGGAGGTCAACACTGCTGTTCCCCTCTGATTTAAGCTCCCATGCTCCGACTTTGGCTGCCATGACATTTCCTCCGCGACTAAATACAGCTGCCGCATCTGCATCTGCATTTGAAGGGAAGACACGATGTGAAGTTGCCCATTTGTCATTGACAAACACATCGACAACCGAACCGTCTACAAACACATCAAGAGTGAGCTCTGAACCCTTTGCCGGACGTTCCGGAAGCACTGAGCGATACACGCCGTTGTAGACATTATTATCATTTGAAAGACGGGGAAGATGTGAAAAGTCAATGATAATCTCATTTGTAGAAGGATTGTATTCTACTGTTGCTTCCCCTGCTCCATTCTTTAAAAATGAGAAACCAAAAGAAGCATCTCCGACCACGAAACTACCACAGAGCTCAAGCTGACGCCCGCCGACACCCTCAATCTCTTTCACACCGTTGAGAGTTAAATTATCACCTTGCCAGTTTTTACCCGAGCGAAGGTTCCTTAATCCCTCAAAAGGTTTCTGAATAAGCATTCCGTTGGAATCAAGAGAGAGTTCACGAGGGAAAGAGTATAGATGAGCCCATCCCCAATTACAGTTTTCTGAAGTTGCCACCTTGTCAGGCACGATACCGAGAGTGATTGTCTTGCCATCCTTCTGATAGATGGTAGGCGACAGCAGACCATATCCCTCTTTACTTATCAATTCAAAATTTCTTGGTGAAGCTGAGGCAGCATCCGGAGAGAACGTGCCGTCTGAATTGATATCTCCGGTCCAGTAAAGTGTACGCACACCGGTTGAAGTCTCAAGAGGCGTTACAGTGACAAGCCATTTCCCACCCGGCATTTTTGTCACGGTGGGCATCTCCCAGAAACGTCCGTCTGTTGCCGCTGAATTGCCGGCAAAGAAAATACTGCCGTCGTTGCTCCATCTTCCTGACTTCGCATCATAACGGTGAAGAGTGGCAGCTCCTATGTTATTCTTTGAAGTGCCCACCACAATATAGGCATCATCGCCGTTACGGAAGAAATAAGGGTCGCGGAAATCGTCTGAAAGACCGGACGGCTTGGATGATATTATGGGATTTGGATTATTCTTATTCCAGTCGATGAGATTCTCATCAGCCGGAGCAGCCAAAGCTATTGATGCCTTGGCATAATCCACAGCTGTATATATTGCGTTCGGTTTTCCTCCTGTGACGACATCGTCCGTGAATACGCATCCGCTCCAGCATCCCTTTATATCGTAGGCTTCAGAGGGGGCAATAGCAATTTTTTCCTCCCTCCAGTCGTAAAGATTTTCACTTGAGATGTGCCCCCAGTGGAGACGGCTCATGTACGGACCGTTAGCATTTTTCTGAAAGAAAAGATGATACCGTCCGTTCGAATAAGTCATGCCGTGGCATTCATTGGTCCAGTTTGCCGCAGGCATTCCGTGGAACTTCGGACGCAGCAAATCATTTTCAAAACGTGACGCCGGAATTGAAAGATCGGCTTCATTTTCAGGAATACGCTTGGAAAGCTCATCTGCCGACAAAATTTCCGGCAAAACTTCTATATCATCAATAAGACCGTTGAAAGTGTCAATAGAAAAATTTCCGCTGACCGCACCGGGAGTCTTGCCGACGTACATCACCGAAGAGCCGCAATTAATATTATCCATTGTCTTCGACTGCCCTACTTCCTTCCCGTTACGATAAAGCTTAAGCGTCTTGGCATCTCCATCAAAGACAGCGACAATATTGCTCCATTCATAACGGGGAAGCAATTCATCAGCTATGATCTCTACGAGCCAACCGCCGCTGAAGCAGCGGAAGGAAAATTTTCCGGTATAGCCAAGTCCGAACTGCCATCCTTGTTTCTTGTCGTCATCAAGAGTGCCGGCAAGACAAATCATTTTGTCTGTCGGCTTGTCTATTTCTATAATGGGATAAGTCTCGGGAGCAACCCATATTGAGAAAGTGGCTTTTTTCAAATCGCCCTGAGCCTTTAAATTGCCCTGGGCGTATGTTGAATAGCCGTCAAAGCGAAGAGCCTTTCCGACAGCACCGGGAATATTTTCATTAATATTGTGTCCGTAGACCTGAAGATAGCCGTTTGAGACGGTTTCAGTAAGTTCGCCATACTTATCAGCCTCCATAGGGATATGGATAAGATTCCGGGCTGCCAGAGAAATAGGGAGCGCCATTAAAGCCGCTGAAAAGAGTAAAGGTTTGACGTTCATGTTGAGGTTCTTGATTATCTTATTATTGAAGGTGTAAAAAGAAACATCAATCGTTTCAGAAGAACCGAAATAAAAGGGAGTCCCGCTTTAAGCAGGGGTCAGCCTGCCCTCTACGGGACTCCTACTCGTATCTTTAACGGAAATTTCTGAATTTTATTTCAAATAGTTAAGGATATTTTCGGTCAGTTTCTCCACATTAGCCTGATAGGGGTTAACGCCTGAGTTCTGATTCCATTCGTAAGCTGCCAGACCGTTAGCTATGCAACGTCCGTGGTTGGCATTTGCATAGAATTCTACCAGACCTGCCACACAGTGGTCGCGGACATGTCCCCATGTTGCAAGAACGAGCGAACCGGTAGTGGCTTCAAAGTTTGCGATTACGTCAGGATAAGAGCCGCGTCCGTAGATGTTGCAATCCCAGAGACAGTTGTGGTCTTCACGCTGACCGGGTCCGATGAGAGGAAGTGTAGAATAGCCGTAGCCGTTCGGATCCTCTAATGTGAGACCTTCATAGATTGCGTGTGTCGCACGGTCATAGTAGCCTTGGTCACCGCTGTCCTTGAAATCCCAGCCGAGATGGGGGTTGATTACCCATACGTCATCACCGCTTCCTCCATCGCCGTCACCGAACACTGTCGGAGCCATATTGTCAGGAACTATGCCGAGAGGAACTGTAAGCTGAGTTGCCATGTTAGCAAGATAGAGGTTACCCTGGTTAGCGACATAATTCTTGAGAGCAGTCATCGTTTCCTCATTGTTGCAGGGAAGATTTTCCCAGCCGAAGCCGATATGCGGACGGTCAATTTCAATCCAGAGAACAGGATAAAGGTCAACATCGAGATCAGCAAGCTGTGCTTCAGTGACAAACTCTGCATTCTCCTGAGTAGAGAACCAGCGAGCTGCTGCACGTTCGTCATCATCACTAAGGTCACGCCAGTTGTCCACACCAATAAGGAGATAAGCCATCTTTGGAGCGATGTAAGGAACGGTTGCCTCTACACTTGACGCCGAAGAGGGATAGTAAGTATCATACATCACCTCTACGCTGTAGGTAAGCGGCTGCTGCATAGGCTGAGATTTAAAATCGTATGAAGTAGCCTCTGCAGGAAGCATGATGGCAGCTGAGACATTATCATCGCGATATACTCTGACTCCTGTGATGCCTTCAGCTGAAGGGAGTGTCCATGAGAGTGATACGGTACGTCCGCTGACTGATTCTGTAAGATTCGATACTCCCGCGAGAGTCTCTACAGGAAGAGTGGCAGTTGTACTGACTCCCTCTGACACATATTTATTATCATAGCAGACCTTGATTGTGAAAAGCCCTTCCTCACCCATAGGCTGACCCAACACTGTATAAGAGGTTGCGTCCGGACCAAGGCTTATCGGACTATTAGTGTTGGCATCCTTTATAAGCTGAACATCAGTGATGTTGGAAGCTGAGGGAAGCTGCCATGTAAGATTGATGTCATGGCGGACGATGTCAGCCTTAAGATTGCTGACTGTGGAAAGATTCGGAACTTCCTCATACCCGTTCGGCTCATAGTCGCCGCAGGCAGTAAAGGAGAGACCTACAAGAGTCATAATCGCTCCACAACCGAATTTATATATTGCTTTCATTTATTTTTCTTAGATATGGTTAGAGAAATTTTTATTTATAAAGATCACCTGCATTATCAACCTGATTAAGAGGAATCGGGCAATAGATGTCAGCTTCGTTCAGATGAGCATTATTGAGATATTCATAGAGAGATGCTTCTGTCTGATAATACTTATTGACTACTTCTGTAGCGATGCCCCAGCGTACGAGATCGAACCAGCGGAGACCTTCCATAGCCAATTCAAGACGGCGCTCCATGCGGACTGCCTTGCGTGCATAATCCTGATTCCATGCTGTTGCAGAATACTGACCGACTGCATAGTTTGCCACCATCGGATTGATGTCGACCGGAGTATAGTTAGGATCAACCGAACGGGCAGCCTTGGCGCGGACAAGGTTAATCAGATTGCGGGCTTCATCAAGATCTTTATTCTGCTCAATGAGTGCTTCTGCCTTCATCAGCATAACGTCAGCATAACGGACAATGATATAGTTCAGAGAGCTTGCACCCCAAGGCACGATACCTACCTGAACGTAAGGTGAATCAGGTGACGGATAAGGTTTCTTGCCTGAGAACTGGCTATAGTTGTTGAGGTTACGACACCAGTTTTCATTATACTGATAACCTCTCCAGGGCATACCGATACGTCCGAATGTGAAATCGACACGTGGGTCTACGTTGCCTGCATAGTCAGCGTGGTCAAGATTCTCTGCCGGAGCATCTGCCTCATCAAGATAAGGAAGACCGTTGGCATCCGTACGGAAAGCATTCACGAGATTCTGTGAGCCTGTGTAGAAGTCATCACCGTTGCCATAAAGGTTTCCTTCTGATACGGTACAGTTAAGACAGTTGTTGAAGTTATACTGGTCAGGGGAATTGGCAGAAGAGAACTGCACTGCCATCACTGACTCATACTGATTATTCATTTCCGGCTTGGAAATATCGAGGAAGTTAGGATAGAGGCTATACTGGTTGGACGCTATCACATAATCGGCATATTTCTCAGCTGTCGGGTAATCGTTGAGGAATAATGCTACTCTTGCAAGGACTGCAGCTGCCACATATTTATTGAAACGCCCCGGATCTGACTGTGAAGCAACGTTGTTATTATAAGATTCTTCAAGGTCATTTACGATAAACCGGGCAATCTGCTCGCGAGTGTATTCGCTGGCACTTACACCTGAAGGATTCGCAACATTTTCGTCGAAATAAGGGAATTTCTTGAAGATGCGGTATAGGTCGAAATAGTAGTAAGCACGCAGAGTCTTCATTTCTGCCACATACGCTTTCTTCACATCATCGCTGAGTGAACCTGATGACTGGATGGCGCGGATAGCTGTGTTACAACGCGAGATTGAGAAGAAGTCGTTACGCCACTTGAAATCAAGAATCGGGTTATCACTCTGAACGTTACCGATTGAGAACTCGTGCATGTAGACCTCATAGCCAAGTTCACCTCCACCCTTCTGGGCATCGTCTGAACGGATGTCAAACACCCAGTTGTTGATCGGACCGGCAAATGATTCGTTATTGCCGAAATAGTGGTTGAGGAGAGTGGCGTAGGCAGCCGTCATGAGGTCGATAGCCTCCTTGTCACCGATCTGTACGTCTGTGAACTGCCCCTGTGGCTTGGTGTCAAGCATATCGTCGCAGGAAACGAATCCCATGCCACATACTAAAGAAGTGGCTGCCAGAAAGGCGGTGTTTATGATTTTATTGAAAGTATTCATTGTTTTTCGATTAGTCTGATTAATATGTAAGACTTTTAGAACTGGAGGTTAAGACCGATGGTGAATGTGCGGGGACGCGGATAAGCACCATTGTCGATTACTGCGCCATATTCACCCGGCAGAATTTCAGGATCAAGTCCTTTATATTTTGTCATAGTGAAGACATTTTCAATCTGAGCGAATACGTCAAGACTTCTGCATGCGAATTTCTCTGTGAAGGAAGTCGGGAGGGTGTAGCCGAGTTTCAGATATTTCATCTTCATGTATGAACCGTCCTGCACGTAATAGGTAGAGAAACGTGCTTCGTTGTTGGCATCCGTAAGAGAGAGAGCCGGAATGTCAGTGTTCTTGTTTGTAGGAGTCCAGGCATTGAGGATGTCTGCTGCATGGTTGGTGTTGGTATTTGCACGTCCGAAGCTGTAGAGCTGACCCTTCATGAGATTCTGGATGTCGAAACCGAAATCTCCTGAGAAGAACATATCGAGTGTGAAAGATTTGTATCTGAAGCCAAGGTTGATACCCATTGACAGATCCGGGTTCGGGTCGCCGATAAAGCAGCGGTCAGCATCTGAAATCACGCCGTCGCCGTTAAGGTCGCGGTACATTAAGCGTCCGGGAGCTGCACCCTGCTGCTGTGCGTGGTTGGCAACTTCTGCATCGCTCTGGAAGATACCGTCGCAAACGTAACCGTAATAGATACCCATCGGCTTGCCGGGCACGAGACGCTGGTTGCCTCCGATAAATTCCTGCTGGTTGTTAAGCTTGAGGAGTTTATTCTTGTATTGAGAGATGTTGATTGAACCGTTCCAGGAGAAGTCGCCGTAAAGAGGGCTGTTGTAAGCAACTGAAACTTCCCAACCGTTGTTTCTCATAGAACCGGTGTTCAGCCAGATACTTGCATTCTCACCTGCCACACTCAGAGCCGGCGGGATTGTCAGCATGTCGGTGGTCTTCTTGACATAGTAGTCAGCTGTAACATTGATTGCTCCGCCGAGGAACTGGAGGTCAACACCGATATTGTTCTGAGTCGTGGTCTCCCATTTTAGATCAGGATTACCTGTAGAAGCGAGAGTTATACCGGAAGTGGTGCTTGAGTTTGTGCCTGAAAGGTCATACGCACCGTTGCCTGTATTGAAGATATAAGTGGAGTAAGAAGGATAGAGAGCCGGGATGTTGGCATTACCGTTCTGTCCCCATGAATAACGCACCTTCAGGTCAGTCAGGATTTCATTTTTGGGCCAGAAATCTTCAGCAGTAGGACGCCATGCGAGGGAGAATGCGGGGAACACACCTGAACGGTGTCCTTTTGCGAAACGTGAATTTTCGTCACGACGGATTGTGAATGATGCAAGATAACGGTCGTCAAAATTATAGTCCACTTTGCCGAAGAGTGAGAATACGCTCCACTGAGTCTTGCCGCCACCATTGTTGCGGACACCTGTACCGGCGCCGATCTGCATATAGTCAGTATCCTCGAAAGCATACCCTTCTCGTCTTGCGGAAAGATCCTTGAATGTATAGCTGATTGCTTCTGTACCGATAAGAGCCATCAGGTGATGCTTTTCTGCAAATGTCTTATTATAGTTGGCAGTGTTAGTCCATGTCCATGTGTCTCCCTGACCATAAACTTCGTCAACTGCGTTTACGTCTGTCGGATTGACACGGCGTGTAAGAGTCTGATTGAGATATTGGCTGTGTTCGATACCGATATTGGTTTTCAGGATAAGACCTTCCACCGGTTTCACTTCAAGGAAAGCGTTACCAAGTATTCTCCAGCTCTGGAAATCGTTATCGCGTGCGTTATCAATGAGCTGAACAGGGTTTGCAAGGTCAGATTTGATTAGCTCCATAGGATTGCCCCATTCGCCGTTAAGACCACGCACCGGTATAGCCGGCATCTGTGCAAGAGCTGTGAAAGGAATACCACGGTCACCTGCTACGTCAACGCCACGGTTTGTCCAGTTAGCAACGAGAAGGTTCTCTCCTACCGTGATATATTTCGTGAAATCATAACGTGAATTGACACGTGCTGAATAGCGGCGATAGAATGATGAGATGATATTACCTGTCTGGTTGATGTAGTTTGCTGAGAAAAGTACGGAACCTTTTTCTGTGTTGTTAGCGACTGTCGCCGTAAGGTTGTTGGTCCATGCTGTCTGATAGACTTCATCCTGCCAGTTAGTGTTTGCAGTCGGGAAGTTAGGATTGCCGTCGCAGTACTGAAGAAGTGAAGGATTTGGTCCGTCGCCATAGAGAACATGGCTGGGTGTGATGCCTGAATTCTTTGAAGCTGCCCAGTAAGCCTGACCCCACTGTGCGGAGTCCATCATCTTATACTTCTTTGCCATTGTCTGAGCGCTGATTGCATAATTGACGTTAATGGAGAGGCGGTCGCCCTTACCATGTTTTGTAGTGATGATGACAACACCGTTAGCTGCGCGTGAACCGTAGATAGAAGCGGAAGCAGCATCCTTCAGAACCTGCATTGTCTCAATATCAGTCGGGTTGATACAGTTAAGATTGTCTGTGGGCACGCCGTCAATGATATAAAGAGGATCATTGCTTGAATTGGCAGTTGACATACCGCGGACACGGATAGAACCCGTACCACCGGGAGCTGCATCCGGAACAACGTTCACACCGGGCATCTTGCCTGCCATTGAGCTCATGATGTTGCCTGAGTTCTCACTGAGAGGCTCTTTCATATTCATCACAGAAACAGCACCCGTAAGGTCAGCTTTACGGACAGTCTGATAACCGACTACCACTACTTCATCGAGAAGACCGGTATCTTCTTCCATGTAGATTGTCATGTTGGGTTCCGCCTTAACCTCTACGGGCTGGTAGCCTACGTAGGTCACTTTAAGGAGAGAACCCTCAGGCACCGACAGAGTGAATTTTCCGTCAATGTCGGTGGATGTACCTTTCTTTGTGACTTCACACATAACGGTAGCACCGATAAGAGGCTCGTCGTCGAAGCGAGAAATCACTGTGCCTTGCACTGTTATTTCCTGTGCGTAGGCTGCGATTGCCATAAAAAAGATGAGCAATGCACTGAGGATTACTTTTTTCATGTTATGTTAGTTTTGGTAAAAATTTCTGCTGCAAAATTAAGAAGGGAATAAATGGAGTGATATAACATTTGTTGAGGATTATATTAATATTTGTAAAATGCACGAAAAATCATAGCAATTACAACATCTGTTGTATCCGATGCTTATTTTTTACACAGAAATAGCAGATTTTTACCAATGGCATCCTATAATTTACACAAAAATTTGAGTATCGATTAGTCCAAAAGAAAAAGGCGTCCCATTTTCAGGATGCCTTAAATCCTAATATCTCACCCACACCCCCTATCACCCAATCACCCACTCCCCCAATCACCCATGTTATTTCCCGTTTAATTTCTGACGTGTCTCAGAAGGAGTCTCGCCGTAAGCCTCACGATAACATTTCGTGAAGTAAGCCGGTGTCGAAAATCCCACTTCATAGCCAATTTCACTTATGCTCTGTTCTGTGGCTGTCACAAGCTGGCGTGCCTTCTTTAATCTGAGATTACGCATAAGCTCCACCGGGGAATAGTTGGTCAATGCTTTTATTTTACGATAGAACTGAGTTCTTTCAAGCCCGAGTTTCGCCGCAATTACGTCTACAGTCAGTTCCGCATTTCCAATCTCTTTGGTAAATACTTCCATGAAACGGCTATAGAACTCGTTATCTATATCTCCGGGCTGATTTTTTTGATTATCATTTTTCTCTTTTTTCCCTTTTCCCTTACCTTCTGCAATCGGAGTCTGCCAGAGTTTCTTTATCCTGCGTCGGTTGGCAATAAGGCTCGCCACCCTTGCCTTGAGCATCTCTCCTGAAAATGGCTTTGACAGATAGGCATCTGCTCCGCAGTTATATCCCTCAATCCTTTGCTCATCCTGTGTGCAGGCAGTCAGCAGTAAAACCGGAATGTGAGATGTCGATAGTTCCTCCTTCAGACGCTTGCAGCATTCCATACCATTCATACCCGGCATCATAACATCACTGATGACTAAATCCGGCACATATTTGATGGCTTTTCTGACTCCCTCAGTGCCGTTGGAGGCTGTGATGATATTGTAGTCCGTATTCAGAATACTGCTGACAAGCTCTCTTATATCCTTATTATCATCTATGACGAGAACAAGAGGACGCTCCGACTGAAAATCAACTTTTGTCTCTACTGTTTCAAGCTCTGAAGCGACATCTTCATTTCCCATGACCTTTTCGACAACTACCGTTTCATCGGCTATGTGCATTATAGGAAGCATCATAGTGAAGACAGATCCCTTATGAAGCTCGCTTTCTGCCGAGAGAGTGCCTTCATGAAGCTCCACAAAAGCTTTAGCCAACGATAGCCCGATACCGGAGCCCTT
Source organism: Muribaculaceae bacterium (assembly GCA_029062985.1). Taxonomy (GTDB): domain Bacteria; phylum Bacteroidota; class Bacteroidia; order Bacteroidales; family Muribaculaceae; genus Lepagella. Next base: position 33,721 of record JAIDPA010000096.1, on the reverse strand, counting down.
CGGATGAACCCTGTCTACCTGGAAGAATCGGTCAAATATATTTCCGAGGTCTCTTTCACTGATTCCCTCACCCGTATCAGCCACTTTAAGAATCAGCTTATTGTCTACGACATGATATGAGACATCTATCTTACCATTCGGAAGTGTATATTTCAAAGCATTTGAAATCAAATTAAAGAAAACCCTTTCAATTTTTTCGGCATCTATAGCCATAGCTATAGGCTCAGCGCCGGGGGCAGGATGAAGAGTGAGGGCTATATCCCTTTTCCTGGCAAGTGCATAGAAAGAATCCATCCAGTCAGCCACACATTTCCTGAAATCAACTTCGCTCATATTCAAGCTCAACTTCCCGTTCTCATATTTCCTGAAGTCGAGAATCTGATTAATCAGACGTTGAAGAATACGCACATTCTTGTCAGCAATACGGATATAATTTTTCTGCTGCGAATCAAGATTATCAGCATTCAAGAGCTGTGCCACAGGCTCCGCTATAAGAGTAAGGGGAGTGCGGAGGTCATGTGAGACATTTGTAAAAAACATCAGTTTTGAATTGGTAGCTTCCCTTAGTTTTTCGTTTAGCTCCACTTCCCTGTCTCTCTGCTCCTCCATACGGTCGCGTTGCTCTTCAAGGCGGTCGCGCTGTTGTGCAAGGAGATCTCTCTGTTCCTCAAGCTGCTTATTTTGTTCTGCGAGCACCTTCTGATGTCTCTTCTTTGCCCAATAAACTCTCAAGAGAATAAAAAGAAGGCAGAAAAGGAGTGCCACTATCGCAATGACAGCGTATAGAAAAGAAGTCTGTGCTGAATGTTTATGCCAATAATCGTCCACCATCCCTTTAAGATTATATATCTTATCTGTCTCCTCCTTCATCTCGTTATTCTGCAAACGAAGGATATGGGCATTGGAAGAATCTACGAATGAACCCGGCAAAAGGAGATATTTTTCGTATGGCTCTCCCTTTAATATATTAAAAGCAGTCTGGATTAGCTGGTAGCCTTCTGTCGGATAAAGGAAGGACGCATCAATCTTACCCTCATCTACCGCCCTGATACCTATTTCAGGAGCCGCATCTATACCTATCACCTTAATATCATTCCTTCCCATTCTTTTCGCCACATCAGATGCAGCAATCGCCATACGGTCATTATGGGCATAGATAAGATTTGTTTCAGGGTGAGCCTTAAGAAGAGAATCCACGACGACTGCCGCCTTATCTTCATTCCAGTTGCCGAAAGCCTCTCCAACAATTGTCATGCCAGGCATGGAATCGACAACTTCAGCAAATCCCTGATGACGTCCCTCGGCAGGCGTAGAGCCTCTGAGACCCCTTATTTCCAAAATATTAGCTCTGTTTCCCGTAAGATTCGCAGCTATTTTTGCAGAGTTTCTTCCGATATCGGCATTATCTGCTCCCTGAAACGCAGTGTAATAATCCCCATTGATGCTGCGGTCAAACAGAAGAATAGGCTTGCCGCTTTCATACACCTCTTTAATTATTGGAGTCAGTGCGTTCGCTTCATTTGGAGCTGCTATTATTATGTCAAAATCGTTATCGACAAAATATTTGATATCCTGAATCTGCTTTTCACTACTGTCATCGGCAGAGCGAATCTCCACAACCGCATCATCGTGGAACATCATTTCACGATTAATTTCCTCATTCATCTTTCGCCGCCAGTCGTCATAGCTGCATTGGGAGACACCTATCTTATATACTTTCTTCTCTGTACATCCTGCAGAGAGAATCAGAAAAAATACTGACAATAGAAAAGAAACGATTACTATGAGTTTTTCAAATTTCATAAAGAATGTAGAATAGTTATTCTGCAAATTTAGCATTAAAAAATAAAAATCGTTGCAAAAAGGATAAAAAATTAACCACAACAACAAATTTTATATATTTTGCAACATAAATGATAGCTTAAAATCATTATATATATTAGCTTTGCAACATCAAAATCAATTGAAAACTCATCCTATCAAAATTTGAAAACTCAAAAATCAAAATCATAATGAAACACCTAACACCAATTGCAGCCGGACTCCTTGCGTTGGCAGCAAGCTATAATGCGCAGGCAGCTGACGGAGTCAAAATTGAACATCTCGGGACAAACAACACCCTCGTGCGTGTCACCCCGGATGCTCGCTACATACTTCTCCCTGTAGAAGAGAGCATAGACGATGCCACAATCAATCTGCTTGCCGACGGCAAGATTGAGAAAACATTCTATGTGCGTCTTGCACGTAATAAGATTGACTATTATGTCCCTGTAGATATTTCCGACTATAAGGATAAAGATCTACTCCTAAACGTAGTGACTGCCCACAGCCGCTCTTCCGTAAGAGAGGCAAGTGAAGACGCTTGCTGGCAGAATATCTCCCTTAGCGACACTTTCGACACTACGAACACTGAGAAATTCCGTCCTTCCTATCATCATACTCCTCTTTATGGCTGGATGAACGACCCGAACGGTATGTTCTATAAGGATGGGGAATGGCACCTCTATTATCAGCTTAACCCTTATGGGTCAAAATGGCAGAATATGACTTGGGGGCATTCATCCTCAAAAGACCTCATCAACTGGGAACATCACCCCGTGGCTATCGAGCCTGACGGTCTCGGAAGTATCTTCAGCGGTAGCTGCATTGTTGACACAAATAATAGCGCAGGTTTCGGCAAAGATGAAGTCATTGCATTCTATACCTCTGCCGGTGTAAATCAGATTCAGAGTATGGCTCACAGCTCCGATAACGGTATGACTTTCCAGAAATATGCCGGAAACCCTGTAATCACCCTTGACAGCGAATCACGCGATCCGAACCTCTTCTGGTATGAACCGACTCAGGAATGGGTGCTACTGACAGCTCATGCTCTTGAGCATGAAATGCTTATATATACTTCTAAGGACCTTAAGAACTGGACTCTCCAGAGCGCATTCGGCAAAGGTCTCGGTGCGCAGGACGGTGTTTGGGAATGTCCTGACCTGCTTGAACTCCCGATAGAAGGTTCAGATAAAAAGAAATGGGTGCTTATATGCAACCTTAACCCCGGCGGCGTTTTCGGGGGCAGTGCGGTTCAATACTTTGTAGGTGATTTCGACGGAAAGACCTTCACACCCGACACTCTTCCTGACGGCACGGTGCCTACAAAATGGATGGATCACGGTAAAGATCACTACGCGACTGTCTCCTGGAGCGGTGCGCCCGATGATAGAAAAGTTGTTGTCGGCTGGATGAGCAACTGGCAGTATGCAGCTGAAGTGCCCACAAAACAATTCCGCAGCTCCAACACTCTGCCACGCGACCTTTCTCTGTTCGTGGCTGAAGATGGTCAGACCTACCTGAACACAGTGCCTTCTCCCGAAGTTGATGCTCTCAGAGGTAAAAAAGCTCTTGAAGTGAAAGGAAAGAACGTTGGTTCAAAACCTTCAGTATTCAAACTCCCGACAGTCAACAACGGTGTGTGCGAGATATTGCTTTCTTTCAACTCTGAAACTGCCAAGACTGTCGACATCACTTTGGCAAATGCAAAAAATGAGAAGGTTGTCATGACATTTAATCCCGGAGAGTCAAAATTCTCGTTCGACAGAACTCAGAGCGGTATCACTGATTTCAGCAAAGACTTCCCTGCAGTAGTATGGGCTCCGACTCTCCGCAAAAGCACTGAACAGAAACTACGCATCTTCATCGACACTGCAAGCATTGAGGTATTTGATGCTGAAGGAAACTTCGTGTTGACAAACCTCGTCTTCCCCAACGAACCCTACTCAACAATCTCAGTGAGCAGCAACGGCGGAAAGGCGCGTATCGAAAATCTTACTATCTACAACATCAAAAACGTTAAGCATTAATCTATCATGGCATCAAATACAATAGCAGCAGCTCCTGTGCGCAAGACGACATTGCTCCAGATTATTCCTGTGATGCTCTGTTTCTTCGCGATGGGTTTCGTCGACCTTGTCGGCACTGCTTCCAACTATGTTCAGAAGGATCTCAGCCTTACCGACTCGGAGGCTAACCTTTTCCCTTCTCTTGTATTCTTCTGGTTTTTGATTTTCTCGGTTCCGACAGGTATGCTGATGAACCGCATAGGAAGAAAGAAAACCGTATTAATAAGTCTTGTAGTGACCGCTGTCTCCCTCTTCATCCCAATCTTCGGGACAAGCTACGGAGTTATGTTGGTGGCATTCTCTCTCTTGGGTATCGGCAATGCCCTCATGCAGACTTCCCTCAACCCCTTGGTCAGCAATCTCATCACTCCTGACAAGCTTGCTTCTACGTTGACTTTCGGTCAGTTTGTGAAAGCTATCGCTTCCTTCCTCGCTCCTATTCTTGCAGCTTGGGGCGCGACATCAATCATGATGACTTTCGGACTCGGCTGGAGAGTGCTTTTCCCGATCTACGCAGTGTTCAGCATTCTTTCAATCCTTCTTTTGTCTGCCACACCGATTCAGGAAGAGCGTCCTGACAAGGCAAGCGGTTTCATCGAGTGTATCCGTCTGTTGGGCAAGCCATTCATTCTTCTCTGCTTCCTCGGCATCATGTGTCATGTAGGAATCGACGTAGGCACAAACACTACCGCTCCGAAGATTATCATGGAACGCCTCGAGCTTCCTCTTGAGGATGCAGGCTTCGCAACCGGACTCTATTTCATCTTCCGTACAATCGGATGTCTTCTCGGTGCTTTCATCCTCCGGGTCATGTCGCCGAAAGTGTTCTTCTGCATCAGCGTTCTGCTCATGCTCGCCGGTATGATTATCCTTTTATGCTGCGACACTATCGCGCCTATTTATGTGGGTATCGCACTCATCGGCTTCGGCAACTCCAACGTATTCTCAATAGTTTTCGCACAAGCTCTGAATCATACCCCCAGCGAACAGAATGAAGTGTCAGGTCTTATGATCATGGGTCTGTTCGGCGGCACAATCTTCCCCCTTGCCATGGGTTACGCTTCTGACGTGACCGGAGGTCAGTCAGGCGCCGTAACGGTGATGACCATCGGAGTGATTTATCTAATACTTTTAACATTTAAATTAAAGACATACAAATAATCTATAGTCATGAAAGAAATTGTAGTAGGAATGGGCGAAGCACTCTGGGACGTGCTTCCTGAAGGTAAGAAAATCGGTGGCGCTCCAGCCAACTTCGCATATCATGTGTCACAATTCGGTCTTCCGAGCTGTGTAGTCAGTGCAGTGGGTGATGATGCCCTCGGCAATGAGATCATCACTAACTTCACTTCAAAAGGCCTGACCCACAATATCGAGAAAGTGCCCTATCCGACCGGCACAGTTCAGGTAGAGCTTGATCAGGATGGCATCCCCATGTATGATATAAAAGAGAATGTGGCATGGGATAACATTCCTTTCACAGAGAAACTTGAAGAGATGGCAAAACATACAAAGGCTGTCTGCTTCGGTTCTCTCGCTCAGAGAAATGTGGTTTCACGTGAGACTATCTCTAAATTCCTTGATGCAATGCCTAAGAAAGATGACACTCTGATCGTGTTCGACGTCAATCTTCGTCAGGGCTTCTATAACAAGGAAATTCTCTGCGATTCAATGGAACGCTGCAATATCCTAAAGATAAACGATGAAGAGCTTATCACGGTGAGTCGTCTCTTCGGCTATCCGGGCATTGATCTTCAGGATAAATGCTGGATTCTTCTTGGAAAATATAATCTCAAGATGCTCATCCTCACTTGCGGAATCAACGGCAGCTATGTATTCACTCCCGGTAAGGTTTCATTCCAGCCGACTCCGAAAGTGGAGGTAGCTGATACTGTCGGCGCCGGCGACTCTTTCACAGCTGCCTTCATAGCAAGCATTCTGAAAGGCGATACAGTAGAAGAAGCTCATTCAAAAGCAGTGCGCACTTCAGCATTCGTATGCACTCAGAAAGGTGCGATGCCTATCCTTCCTTCTGATCTTACAGATTGAATCATCTGAATCTACCCACACTCTAATTATTCCATATCAGACGGTGAGACTGTCCGGCTATCTAAAGGTCGGACAGTCTTTTTTATGCCTTGATGGTTTATGGAATGATAGACTCCGGCAGTCTATGATGGTATTAACAGGAGTCTATTTCGGGTCTACTAAGGGTCTATTTGAGGTTTACGTAGTATATTCGGTTTCGGCAGCTTAAAAGAATTGCGTAGTTTTGTAGTGAAATATAAGCGTCTTACTAAACTAAATTCTTACATGTTGCGGAAAATTTTTACTTTTTGTGCCCTACTGGCACTCTCTTTTTCGGCTAATGCCATCATCTGGCACTGCGACCATTTCAACACCTCAAAAATGACTTGTCGCATAAAAGGCTGGGGCGGCAATCAACCCTCCTCCGGGAAACTGAAAATTCCTGAAACCTTCACAAATGAGGACGGGAAAACATACACCGTGACTGCAGTGGCTGCTAATGCTCTCAATAATCTTAATGAGGTAACGGAAATCTTCATTCCGGCTACCCTCGTAGCTATCGGCGAAGCAAAGTTATCAGAAGCAGGAACCGGGAATGTCATGCTTGATAATTTTATCGGCTGCTCGAGTCTTGTTAAGTTTGTGGTGGAGGGAAATCATAAATTCTTTATTACGGACTCAAACGGTGCCTTATATGATAACGACTACTATAATCTTTATAAAGTTCCTGCAAAAATGGAAACAGCTTCAGGAAAGTATGTGATTGATGACAGATGCAGGAATATTAACGAGAATGCTTTTGCCGATAATAAGACTATCAAGTCTCTGTATCTCCCATCCGATGTGGATATCTGGAAAAATGGTGGTCTGAACAAAGCAGTAAATATCGCCTCCTATCATATAAACACCGTAGGCTCAATTCAGGATCTCTACTTGGACAATGGTTGCCTCATTCATAAGAAAGGAAGTTATGAAGGAAAACCATCATTGGTCAGCTGTCCTCCCCGCACTTCATTGACAGGGTATAAAGTGCCTTCCGCAGTCTTTGAAATAGGTCCATACGCTTTTGCCAACACCAAGAATCTGATTGCAGTTGATCTGGGCAGCGTTGAAGAATTAAATTCTAAAATACTCTATCACTCAAGCATTGAACATGTGACTATTCCTAAGACAGTCAGATATTCAGTCGAGGGTGCCCTAAGCAGTTCCACTCATCTCAGGGAAATAACTATTCTTGCCGATAAATTCGTCTGTAAGGAAGACTTCGCACGCAATTGTCCTGAACTCACGGCAGTAACTTCAAAATATCCGATAAAAAGAATTGACAGCCGTGCCTTCATGAATTGTCCTTCCCTGACTGATTTCCCCTTTGACGCCGGCACCGACTGGCACGGCGATTCCATCCTTTATAACAGCGGAATCAAAAAAGCTGTCTTCAAAGGGAAAACTTCTGATGATTTCTATGGAAACGGCGACTACTTGTTTGTCAATTGCGATAACCTGACCACAATTGATATGTCAGGAGTTGATACTTCTAAAAGCTATATGTCTATAGGAAGGGGATTTGCTAAAAATTGCCCTAACCTGACTACTTTTATCTCTTCCGACTTCACCTGGTTTAATGCCGCAGGCTCTGATACGGGCGCAAGTTTTATGTGGGATAACCTGGAAGAGATTCACCTCGGCACATTCTTCAATGTGACCTATTCACCCATGTTCCGCTACAGACCTATCGGCGACAAAAAAGAGTTCACTCCTCATGTCTATATTGCCCTGACCCGCAACATGGATAGGTCAAAGAAAAAATATGCCTCGATGCCTCTGCGTAATTTGTTTGAAGTGCAAGGGGGTGCCAAGCTGGTGCCCAATTACTATTGTGACCTGTTCGACCCGAAGGTGTATTACTATGGAGATGATTTTTATGATCCCTCCATCGACAATTCCGGCAACGGATCTGAAGAATATATAGCTTCGCGTGGCATCTATTATGTGCCGGGTGGATGTGCCGGCAATTATGATGAAGTAAAGAAATCCGGCAGACAAGTGAAAGAGATGTTTAAGCTGTCTGTAAGCAAAGAGGGTTCGAGAATGTTTGTAAAGACCTGGACCGGAGAATGTGATGTGACCAATCTGAAACTTATAGTTAATGATGGTTACGAAGTAAGCATGAAATTAAAGGAGGAATACGACATGCCGGTTGCTTACAAGGATGTAAAGAGTCTTCTGCTTACATATAAGGTGAACGGAGTCAAGATGTCGACCAGCTATCCTCCATCCTTCTGGGATAACGGAGGTGTGGGTGTTAACGGCAACGAATTTACCGGAGCAGCTGATTTAGAAAATGATGTTGCCCTCCCCTATGTTATTTATAATCTCTCCGGAACGACGGTTGCATCCGGCAATGGCACTCCTTCTACCTTGAATCTTGAAAAAGGGATGTATATCTTAAGACAAGGGAATAAAACTGAAAAAATAATAGTGGGTGACTGAGACCGGTTATCTCCATACAGCCAGCCCTTCTGCTTTGAAGATGTAAAGCAGAAGGGCTGACTCTATATTATCTGTAAGCTATATCAGACTTGAAGTTATATCAGACTTGCTGAAGATCCACCAGGCGACGGTAATGACCGTTCAGGGCGATAAGCTCATCATGTGTGCCTCGTTCCACGATACGACCTTCATGAAGGACACATATCATATCTGCATTAGTTATTGTACTGAGTCTGTGGGCAATCACTACAGTGGTACGGTTCTTCATCAGGCGTTCGAGCGCTTCCTGCACAAGCCGCTCACTCTCCGTATCAAGGGCAGAGGTAGCCTCGTCAAGAATCAATACGGGAGGATTTTTAAGGACTGCCCTTGCTATGCTTATTCGCTGTCTCTGTCCTCCTGACAGACGGCACCCGCGGTCGCCGACCATCGTATCAAAACCTTCGGGATTTTCCATTATGAAATCATAGGCATTTGCAATCTTGGCAGCTGCTATAACCTCCTCTTTTGTTACATTTGGGTCGCCGAAAGCTATATTGTTGAAAAAAGTATCATTGAAGAGGATTGCCTCCTGATTCACATTTCCCATAAGAGAACGCAGGTCAGCCACACGATAATCCTTCACATCATAGCCATCCACTTTCACCACACCCTTGTCGACATCCCAAAAACGTGGTATAAGATCTACAAGAGTGGATTTTCCGGACCCCGACTGGCCGACAAGAGCCACTGTCATGCCGGGCTTTATGTCCAAGTCAATATCTTTCAGCACATCTCTCTCGCTGTCATAACTGAAACAGACTCCCTCCATCTTTATTGAACTGTTCTTTATCTCTTTCGGGGATAGTCTGACAGGATCCGGAGCATCCTTGATCGGATTATCGGCTGCCAGAATCTTATCGATACGCTGAAGGGATGCCATACCTTTCTGGAGAGTATATGAAACTTTTGATAATTCCTTAGCAGGATTAATAATGCTGTAAAAAATCACCATATAGTAAATAAACCCCGGAGCATCTATGGAAGCATCCCCTGCAAGAATGAGAGTTCCTCCATACCATAACACGATTGCCACTGCCATCGTCCCCAAAAATTCACTCATCGGATGAGCGAGCGAATATCTGCGCTGAAAAGAATTATTAAGACGGCGGTAAGTGTCAGTCTCTCTGTCAAAGAGATGTTCCATCTGCTTTTCAGCATTGAAAGCTTTAATCACTCTCAGTCCGCCTATCGTCTCTTCAGTCGTCGACAGTATAGAGCCGAGCATTTCCTGGGCTTTCAGTGAAGTTGACTTAAGCTTGCGTCCGACAGCTCCCATTATTCCGCCTGCAATCGGAAGAAGAACAAACACAAAGAGAGTGAGTTTCCAGCTCATTATGAGCATTACTGCCAGATAGCCTATGACCTGTATAGGGTTTTTCACGAGGGCTGCCAGACTTGAAGCCACTGACACCTCGATTTCAGTTACGTCGCCCGATATTCTTGACATGATATCCCCCTTCCGCTCATTTGTATAAAAACCGATTGGAAGAGACAATATTTTGGCATACATCTTGTTTCGGATATCACGTACGACGCCGTTTCTCAGCGGAATGGTGAAATATTCGCTGAAATAAGCTGTGATGACCTTGACAAAGGTTGCCACTACAAGAGCAAGCGCCATGAGCGCGAGAGTATAGTCAGCTCCTATCTTCCCGATAAGCCCCGTGACATACCAATAAAAATTATTGATAAGCACCTCATGAAATGCCTTTTCGCCCCAATGCATGAAGTGGTAGTGGGTGTCATCAAGATTAAATAAAATCTTGAGAATAGGCATTATGAATGCAAAAGAGAAAATTGTGAAAAACATTGTCAGGAAATTGAATACAACACTCCAGACAATATTCCATTTGTAAGGACCGGCAAAGCGGCGTATGAACATTAGTAGATCTTTCATTTCGATGCAGGAAAGAATTGATTTGCAAGAGCAAAATTATAAAAAAACCCGATATTCTCAAAATTAGGCGCGAGGCGGTAGGCATTAGGCTCGAGGCTCGAGGCTCAAGGTGTATGTTATATAGTAGACAACCTCCCACAGTCTTGAGCCTTGAGCCTTAAGCCTTGAGCCTGTCGCCTTGAGCCTTGAGCCTTGAGCCTTATGCCTCTTTTTTTAAAAAAAGAAGCCCGTGTGATTATAATTTGCAAAATAATGTTTAATTTTGGGGAATATTTTAAAATTGAAGGAATGAGAAAAATAGCCATTATAACTTCAGGGAAAGCAGAGGCTGCAAAACGTGTGGCATCACTCTTTAATGAAGGAAACAGAATCCGTGTGTCAGCAATCGTCTGCGACTCGCCTGAGGTTGCCGAGGTTCTGAAAGCTATCGATTCTTCCATGCTTGTCCTAACTGTCGCAGATATAGTCGGGCAAAAGGAAGAAATAGCAAAAATGCTCGCTGATAGCGACATAGAAAAAATTGCACTTGAAAATATAAATTTACAACATTTCGAGGAAGAAGGCAAAGCAGTGTTAAATGGTGCGGAGATTTTTATTATCACTTCCGAAGAAGAAGCACCCAGAGAAGTAGTCGGAGCTTTTAAAGAAGAAGCACCAGCCCTGCCTGAGAAAGCTCATCTTGAAGAGAAAAGCGCAGATGAAGAATGGGCAGAAACCTTAAAGATTGGATTTGACAGGAATATCGCAAGAGAGGTGCCTCCTCCTGTGCCGGTCATGGAATCTATGTCTGAGAAGAAACCTATGAATCCCACAGCCGGACAACAGACCGTAAGACCTGCCTTGCGTCCGACAGATGCTCCTAAGCAGGAACCGATGCCCCCGACATATCTGGTATGGTCAATAGTGATGACCGTGTTATGCTGCCTTGTGCCCGGAATTGTGGCTATCATTTTTTCATCGCAGGTGTCCGGAAGATATTACGCAGGCGACATAGAAGGCGCACGTCGCTCATCGCGTAACGCCGAAATATGGATAATCATTTCGTTTGTGCTCGGTGTGTTAAGCGCTACGCTTTATCTGCCGATTGCCTTGATTAATTAAAGTAGTGGCACTTTAAGGATTCGCAAAATCTAAATGGAACAATTATTCAATCCATCATTTTTTAATTGCGTTGTCGGAATCATGGCGGTTCTTGCCGTGATTGTCTTCATAGCCCTCCATCGTGTTGAAGCTGCCTACGGAATGACATATTCTCCCAAATGGGGACCCTCCGTCAATAACAAAATAGGATGGGTGGCAATGGAGACGCCGGCTTTTGTCTGCATGCTGCTCATCTGGCTCTTGTCGCCACGACGCGGGGAGTCAGTGCCTGCTGTGATGGGGAGTCTTTTTCTGCTCCACTATTTCCAGCGCTCGTTTATCTTTCCGCTGATGATGAGAGGCAAAAGCCGTATGCCCTTGGCTATTGCCGGAATGGGGATAATCTTCAACACAATCAACGCTTACATGATTGGAGGATGGCTGTTTTTTGTCTCTCCCGGTGGTTATTACTCACCGGCATGGTTTGGAAAGCCCTGCTTCATAATAGGCACAATCCTGTTTTTCGCAGGGATGATTATCAATATTCATTCCGACTATGTCGTGAGGCACCTGCGGAAACCGGGCGACACACGTCATTATATACCGCGCAAGGGGATGTTTAAATATGTAACCGGAGCAAACTATTTCGGTGAGTTTATTGAATGGACCGGATTTGCAATCCTTACATGGTCTGTGGCAGGTCTGGTATTCGCATTATGGACTTTCGCCAATCTCGCTCCAAGAGCGCGTACATTGCATGCCCGGTATATAAATGAATTTGGCGACGAATACACATCACTGAATCGGAAATATATACTCCCTTTCATTTATTGATTCAGGTCAAAAAAAAAGTCGGCCAAATATGCCGATTATAGAAAAAATAACAGAATGAAACTTTTCACACCAGCAAAAATAGGTCCTGTCGAACTCCGCAACCGCACCATACGTTCGGCTGCTTTTGAAGGGATGGGAAAAGATAACAACCCTACAGCCATGCTGCGCGATTATCATTGGAGTGTCGCGGAGGGAGGAGTAGGAATGACCACGATTGCCTATGCCGGAATATGCCGGAGTGCATTATCATTCAAGACTCAGCTATGGTTGCGTCCTGAAATTGTCACTCCGCTCAGAGAAATAACCGACGGCATACATTCTCGCGGAGCTAAAGCCTCTATTCAGATAGGACACTGCGGGAATATGACTCATCCCTCAACAGCGGGTGGTATTCCTGTCGGCGCCTCTACCGGTTTCAATCTCTATTCTCCCACTTTCGTAAGAGGCTTACGCAAGGATGAATTAAAGGAAATAGCCGGATATTTCGGAGATGCCGTGCGCACTGCCGGAGATGCGGGATTTGACTGTGTGGAAGTCCATGCCGGCCATGGCTATCTGATTTCTCAATTTCTCTCCCCTTATACCAACCATCGCAAGGATGAGTATGGAGGCTCGCTATCCAACCGTATGCGTTTCATGCAGGAATGTATGGAGGAAGTGATGAAAGCTGCCGGCTCGGATATGGGCGTCCTGGTGAAAATGAACATGAACGATGGCTTCAAGGGGGGAATGAAGGAAGATGAATGCCTTAAGGTCGGGGAAGAACTCGAACGCCTTGGAGCCCATGCCCTTGTATTGTCAGGAGGCTTTGTCAGCAAAGCGCCTATGTACGTGATGCGCGGCGAGATGCCTATATGGTCAATGACCCACTATATGACTCAGTGGTGGCTCAAATATGGAGTGAGGATTGCCGGAAGATTCATGATTCCCAAGGAGCCCTTCAAAGAACTCTATTTTCTTGAGCAGGCTAAACTATTCAGGGAACGTCTTAAGCTTCCGCTTGTATATGTCGGCGGAGTCGTTAGCCGTGAAGGTGCTGAAAAAGTGCTGGATGAAGGTTTTGACTTTATCCAGATGGGACGTGCATTGCTCAATGAACCCGATTTTGTGAACAAAATGAAGCTTTCCTCCGCACACCGTTGTGGGTGCGATCATGTCAATTATTGCATCGCCCGGATGTATTCACGCGAAATGGCATGTCATAAACATCTTGATAATCTTCCGGAGCGCATACAGCGCGAGATTGCAGATATAAAAGCACGTGATTCAAGATGAGCGCCCGACAGACCCGACATTGTGCCATTGTCACCGGAGCTAACGGCGGAATAGGAATGGCGTTTGTGAAAGAACTCCTCGCCCGGGGCTGTCAGGTCATAATGGTTGACCTGAATGGAGAACGACTTTCTGAAATGTCGGAAACCCTTGGCAGACCCGGAGATATACTGACTCTTGAGCTTGACCTCACAAGGAAGGATGCCGCCGAACGATTGTTTGAATTCTGCGATTCCGGGAAGTGCGACCCTGATATCCTTATTAATAATGCAGGCATATTCTCTTTTCGCCCTGTATGTGAGACTTCCGCAAAAACAATTGATACTTTCGTGGATTTGCATGTGCGCGCAGTGACTGTCCTTTCAAAAGAATTTGCCGGACGACGTTTGAAGAAAGGCTCGGGCTATATCCTGAATATGTCTTCGATGTCATGCTGGATGCCAATGCCCGGTATTGCTCTTTATGCAGCCACCAAGGCATACATCCGCGTCTTCACTCGTGCGCTGCATTATGAACTGAAAGACTATGGTGTGAATGCGATGGCTGCGTGCCCCGGAGGAATAGCAACTAATCTTTTCGGACTCTCCCCCTCCCTTACAAAACTGGCATTAAGACTCGGAGCAATAGCACGTCCGGAGAAGTTTGCTCATAAGGCAATCAGAAAGCTATTAAAAGGGGAAAAGCAATATATCAATGGCTTTATCAATCGCATATCCATATTTTTTGTGGGCATCACACCGGATTGGATGCGCATGTTGGTGAAACACAAAATGCTTGACCGAGGAATAAGAAGATGAAAAAATATTTATTCAGCCCCTCAGGATTTGTATTCATAGCTTCAATCTTTATATATTTTGCGACTATTGATTCGGGAGTGGCATTCTGGGATTGCCCGGAATATGTCACGTGTGCTTCCCGGCTGGAAATCGGTCATCCCCCGGGCAATCCTATATGGATGCTTGCCATGCGTGTCCTGACTATTCCCTTTTCAGTTGAATATCATCCTCTCATAATAAATCTGGCAAGCGGCATGCTGACTGCCTTAAGTGCCATGCTGCTCACTCAGATCTGCTTCCCGATATGCATGGTCATCGCTAAAAACAGAGATTTACCGGCTTCAATGGGTGCAATCACGGGAGGACTGATTTTTGCATATTGTGATTCAGTATGGTTCTCAGCCGTTGAGGCAGAGGTATATGCCATGTCCTTATTCCTCTCTCTTCTGTCGTTGCGTCTCATCCTGAAATGGTATCACACCCGTGATAAGTCTCAGCAAAGCCGACTGATGATTCTCATAGCCTATATTATGGGATTGTCTTTGGGTGTGCATCAGCTGAATCTGCTTCTCATTCCTGTGATGGCGCTTATTGTCTATTACAGGTTAAACCCCGTCAGAGGGAATTGGATAAAAGGGACAGGTGCCTTTTTAATAGGATGCGGAATTGTAGTGCTCATTCTGTTCGGGATAATGAACGGAGTGCTCGTATGGGCAGGACAACTTGAATTATTTGCCGTCAACAGACTCTCTCTCCCGTTTTTCTCAGGGGTTTTAATATATATAGCTTTCCTCATATTCATTTTTTCCGCTTCTCCGGGTATCATTGCCGGGAGTAGTAAGCTCGCTGCCGGAATTGCTTTATTTTTCCTTTTCAGTTTCTCCGGTTTATTTGTTTTTGACTCTGATATTATCGCATCATTCTTTTCCTCGGCGGCTATGGTCCTCATTCTGATGTATATTGTCAAGTTGAAAAGAAGGATTCTCCTTACGATTTCATGGAGTCTTGGATTTATTATTCTCGGTTATTGTTCGTTCGCCCTCATATTGATAAGAGGATATGCGGCGCCTCCTATGAATGAGGGAACGCCGACCGATATCTTCGCACTCGCTTCCTATATTGCTCGTGATCAGTATGGCTCCGTGCCTCTCCTGTATGGAGCAACCCCATATAGCAAACCGCTTCTTCATGAAGACTTTGATAAAGGGACTCCTCAGTATAAACGCTATGTGGTGGAGAAGCGTAAACCTGTATTCACACCCCTCCTTCCTGATGCTCATACTGATTACAGAAGCCGACTTCTGAATGCTGAAGACTCAGCTTTCAATAATGAGGCTATCTCAAAAGGAGGCAATAAATACTTACTGGCTGACTATACCTTTAAAAGAGTCACCACTCCTGAGCTGAATATGTGGTTTCCGCGAATAACGTCGTCAAATCCCGAAATGATTAAGAGTTATGCTGACTGGGCAGGGATGACCACTGACAATATGACTGAAGTTGAGGTGTCAGCAGCAATGGATTCTCTCGGAAATCCTGTCGGCAGACTCAGAGCAGACGGTTCAAGGGAAAAGGATATATCCTATCGCCCGACTTATCTCCAGAATTTACGTATGTTTCTGACATATCAGGTGGGATATATGTATTTCCGTTATCTCGCCTGGAATTTCATAGGCAGACAGAACGACATTCCTTCCACCGGAGAAATAGAACATGGAAATTTCATAACGGGGATTGCCCCGCTCGACAATGCCATGCTCGGCAATCTCGACCTGATGCCGGCAAGAGCCTATGGAAAAAATCCCGGGCGTAACGTATATTACGGCATACCTTTTCTGTTAGGTATATTAGGTATTATCCTTCTGATGCGGGAAGGGAGAAAAGGACGAAGGACAGCATGCTTTATCTTTTCCCTTTTCTTAATGACCGGGGTGGCGATAGTGGTCTATCTGAATCAGACTCCCGGCGAACCTCGCGAAAGAGATTATTCTTTTCTGATGTCGTATGCAGCCTATTGTATATGGATAGCTGCCGGAGCGACAGGAGTGATGATATGGATGACAGACCTTATTCATCGTTTATTTCAGAAAAGCAACCCTATCCTTCTCGAAGGTATCGTATGCGGAGTGCTGACATTGGCACTTACCACCTGGTTTTGCCTGGTTAATCTTGACGACCATATACGCACTCATAGAAACGAGCCCTATAACCTCGCCCACGATTTATTGGAATATTCTTCCCCTTCAATTCTCTTCAGTCAGGGCGATAACTTCTCATTCCCTCTCTGGTATGCAAAGGAGACTCAAGGGATAGGGAAAGGACACACTGTCATTGACATGTCATATCTTGCGGTGCCGGGATATGTTGTCAATCTTATGAAACAGGGCGACCTCCACTTCACGGCAAAAGCGTCAGATATCGCTTACGGAGCTTATTCATTCACAGAAATTGCAGAAGACGCCGATACTGTCCCTGTCCCGTTGATTGAAGCTCTCCGAACATTATACTCACGAAAGGAGGGCACTCCACGTTTCAGGAATAGCCGTGTCTACATTCCTTCATCGGATTCAAGAGATTCCGTCATAATAAACCTGCGGGATTTTGCCAGCGGAGGGCGTCTAATACCCTTCCGACAACTCATGATTCTTGATATCCTTGCTGCCAATCTTGAACACCCTTCTCCCCGCCCCATGCGTTTCATCAACAGAATGCGGACTGACATTTATCGTCCGTTGATTCCTGCCATGAAACGGGAACTATATTCCTTCACATATTCTCCTTCCAAGGAGCTACCCACACATGTCAGCAATATTTTCCCGACACCCTCTAATCCGTTTTATGCTGATCCGGTGATTACAGAACATGTAACACACCGTAGGGGAGAATATACGGCAGAAGCAAAAAGAGTGGTCAATGAAACGCCGGAGAAAGCCTTTCGCCTCCTGTCCTATGCGAGAAACGCATATCCTATGTCAGTATATCCTCCCGGCATCACTACTATCGGAGATTCAATTTTCTATGAAGGAATGGAACATGCCGATATCCTTTATACAATTGGAGTCAGATACCGGTCGGGTTTATTTATAAGCTACGCATTGGATATCTACAGAGATATGCTGAAGGAATCGACAGCATGGAAAAAATATTATCAATCCTTATCGCCGGGGAAAAGACATTGTGTCTCTGACAACACCTTACGCCATATATCGCTCATTCCGAAACTGACGGAAAGAATACATAGGAGTGATTCTGTCCTTAAGGAATATAGAATGGAACAGAGCATCTTATTCCCTGGGAGAGTCGTAAGTCGGTAGGAATTAGGCTCGAGGCTCAAGGCTCAAAATGTTAATATCATAGCTATCATAGCTTTTATAGCTATCATAGCTATAAAATTAAAAATTACTCTATAATTATGAAACCGTTATTTATCATCGGATACATGGGATCCGGAAAAACAACATTCGGAAAAGCCCTCGCGGCAAATACCGGCATGCGCTTCATTGATCTTGACTTCTATATCGAGCAGCGCCACCATGCTACGGTGCGTGATATATTTGCAAAACATGGCGAAGCAGGATTCCGCGAAATTGAGAGAGAGATGCTCCATGAAGTTGCGAATTTTGAAGACGTCATAATCTCTTGCGGCGGAGGAACCCCCTGTTTTTTCGACAATATGGATTACATGAACGAGATGGGCACAACTCTCTGGCTTCAGGCAAGTCATGACACTTTGTTTTCGCGTCTTATACGCAAGAGAGAGAAAAGACCTCTGCTCGCAGGACACACTGATGAAGAAATAAAGGAAATAATCTCTACTCAATTGTCTTCAAGAGCTCCTTTCTACTCAAAAGCCAAACACACCTGGCAAAGTGACTCTCTCGAAGACCGCCGTCAGATAGATTCCAACATTTCTGATTTCATGGAAGCATCCATTTTCTTCAAAAAGTGAACTCTCTTTGTTGCGAATGCCAATCCTTTGTATTAATTTTGTGGTGGAGTCTTTTCCGGATATTTAAAGACATAATGCGGTAAAGAGCCAATAAATTATAAAATATTCAATTCAAACCCAGCAGCCATGACCGAACACCTCACTAATGACCCATACGAACTCCATCCCCAGCCGGAGCAGATTGTAAAAGAGGGAAAACCGGCTTCTCTGACAATAGGTCTGACAGCCAATTATGCCGACACTGATGAAACTCGTTTTCTTCTGACTCCTGAAGGATGCGGTTTGCTAACCTCTGCCAATATAAGAATTCTTATGGAAAAGGGAGCTGCAACAGATATCAGCTTCCCCGATTCAGCATATAAGGAATTTGGAGTTGAGATTGTCACTCGTGAGGAAGCACTGAAAGCTGATGTCGTGTTGTCTTATCTTCCTCTTCAAGCTCAGGATATTAAGAAAATGAAGAAGGGGGCTACCCTTCTGACCATGACCGATCAGGAACTGTTCGACATAAAGCTTGTAAAGGCTGCCCTTGAACAGAAAATCACAATCGGCTGTCTTGATAACATGGTCAGCCATAATGATGAACCCGTCTTCGCCAATATTGTGGATGAAATTGACGGCAGGGCTGCCATCATCTACGCTCAGGAATTCCTGTCATACGTAGGGGGAGGCAAGGGTGTCCTTCTCGCGGGGGTAGCAGGTATTAACCCGTGTGAGGTGCTTATTATCGGTGATGGCACGGTTGCCTATTCGGCGGCAAAAGCTGCAATGGCTACAGGGGCTTACGTGACATTAATGAATAATGACATATCCGCTCTTCAGGTGGCAAAACAGATTTGCGGAGATAAGCTCAACACTATTGCAATTCATCCGCGTGTGCTCTATAATAAGGTGAAGAGTGCCGATGTAATTCTAATTGGGAAATGCACACGTCATTTTGAATTCCCGAAAAATCTTTCCATAGCTCTGAAAGATTCAGTATATGTCTTAAACTTTGACGAGACACATCCTTCAATTTCAGTGCCACGCACAGTTGCTATGGCTCTGTCAAATGTCTTGGTGAATTTCTTTGATGAACTCATCATCAAAGGGGGAATGGATTCCATGCTTGCAAACACTCCCGGTGTGCAAGGTGGAATTGTAACTTACAAAGGGAAACTCGTAGACAAACTAATCGGCTCTTACCTGCATCTGCCAAGCGTCAACATAAAGGTTATGCTGACTGCAACAAACTAAAATGCAGCAGAAAAAGACATTGATACATATTCTCACAGCCAACCGCTGGGGGGGTGTCGAACGCTATGCCCTTGATATATGCCGACATTTCGTAGAAAAGGGATGGCGTGTGGCAGCCGTCACGCGTGATGCCAAAGCTGTCGATGCCCTCTTCAAGAAAGAGGGCGTTGAGTTGTTGCATGCTCCTTTCGGAAGCATGCTTGATTTTGCAAGCATACGATGCCTGACAAAAGCCTTGCGCAAATGTGAAGAAAACAGTGTCATCATACATGCTCACGGATTCCGCAATGCCTTTACTGCTCTCGTGGCAAGAAAACTTGCCGGCAGAAAAGACGTTAAAGTCGTTATGACAAGGCATAAGGTGGAAAAGGGGTTGGATTCGGCGTTATTCAGACGAATATACCGCAATCTGGACGCAATAATATGCGTATCGGACCTTGTCAGACAACGTTTCATATCAACCTGGCACGACCGTCCGCTCCCTTTCCCCATTGAACGGCTTCACGTGCTACATAACAGTCTTAATCTTCCTCAGGATATTAACCGACAGAAATCAGGAAAGGGTCCGGTGACGGCAATGTTTCATGGCCAGCTCCTAAAGGGGAAAGGTCTGGAAACTTTAATTGATGCAATGTCGCTTCTAAAAAATGAAAGGATGAGGCTACGGATTGTCGGAAGCGGAGCTCCTGATTATGTCGACCGGCTCAGACGACGCGCAATCACACGGGGGGTTATGGATAAAATCGACTGGTATAAACATTCCGACACACCCATGGACCTTATACGCGAAGCGGATTTCGGAGTCTTACCATCCATGACTGAAGAAGCATTCGGGCTGACCAATATCGAATATATGGCATGTGGCAGACCCCAGGTGTGTTCATCCAACGGCGCGCAACCTGAATATATGACCGACGGAAGAGAAGGTTTTCTGATTCCTCCCGGCAACACCACACTGCTCGCAGATGCAATGCGTAAATTAGCTAATGATTCAGAATTACGCGAAAGAATGGGAGAACGCGCATACAACACATTCTCCCAAAAACTGTCGTGGACAAGATTTATAAATAGTCTCGAAACGCTATACAACTCAACTTTCACATTAACCTAAGAGCCGATACAATACGCACAACCTCTCACCTCAATCAAAGATTCTTAAGCCCTCAGCCTCGAGCCTAACGCCTAAAATCAATGAGCATCAAGCCAGTTCTCAGCGACTCCATTTGAAGCCGTCAGCACTACTCTGCCATTATAGGCATGCTGCATACTTTCAACCACTATTTTCTGGAGTTCAGGAAGCTCTGAAGGCTCTACGTCAAAGTTAAGTTCGTCATGCACCTGCATGATCATCCTTGATTTCATCTCCTTTTCTCTCATCTTCTCATCAATGTCCACCATTGCCACCTTTATTATATCGGCGGCAGCTCCTTGTATAGGCGCATTGACGGCATTACGCTCGGCATATCCCCTTACCACGGGATTTTTACTGTTGATGTCCGGCAAGCGTCTTTTTCTTCCCATCGGGGTGGAGACATAACCGTTTTCACGGGCTGACTCCACTGCATCGTGCATATATCTGTGTATTGTCGGAAACGTTGCAAAATAATTATCTATCAATTGCTTCGCCTCTCCTCGGGGAATGCCCAGACGTGAAGCTAATCCAAATGCTGAAATGCCGTACAGGATACCGAAGTTCGCTGTCTTTGCATGGCGCCGCTCATCTGCCGTCACATCTTTTCTGTCTTTATGATATATCTTAGCCGCAGTGATTGCATGAATATCATCTCCGTGCTTGAACGCCTCAAGCATCGTCTCATCGTTAGCAAAATCTGCCACGAGACGCAACTCAATCTGAGAATAGTCTGCCGATAAAAATAAATGACCGGCATCTGCGATAAACGCGCGTCTTATTTCACGTCCCTGATCTTCTCTGACGGGGATGTTCTGAAGATTTGGTGAAGAAGAGGATATACGCCCTGTCGCTGTGACAGTCTGGTTGTAGACTGTATGCACTTTTCCGGTCGTAGGATTGATTGCTGCCGGAAGTGCCGTGAGATAGGTAGTGAGAAGTTTTTTGAGTTGTCTGTATTCCAATATCTTATCTACTATAGGATTCTTTCCTGCAACCTTCTCCAGCACATCCTCACTTGTGGAATACTGTCCTGTCTTTGTCTTCTTGGGCTTAGGTTCAAGATCAAGCTTATCAAACAGGATTTCTCCCACTTTAGCAGGCGAACCGACATTGAATTCCTCTCCTGCCAGAGTGTAAATCTCTTTTTCCAATTCGGAAAGTCTGGATTCCAGTTGTCGGGCAGCTTCATTCAGCGCCGGCACGTCAATTCTCACTCCCGTGATTTCCATTCTTGCAAGCACAGATGCTAATGGAAGCTCTACCTTCTCGAGCAGATGTGTCATTCCCTCTTTTTCAACTTCCTCACGGAGCGGTTTTTCAAGCCGCATTGCAGCACATGCGTATGAAGCAGCCCATTCAGCGATTTCTTCAGTCGTAGCAGCTGCAGCTTTTGCCCCCCGTTTAGGAGCGAACACCGGTTCGGGGGGGAGGGTGATGTTGAGATATTGGGTCGCAAGAATATCCGTGGCATGTCGCATCTCGGGCTGAATAAGATAATGTGCCAGAGTGATGTCAAAATAATTCACGAGAGGGACTGCTTCATCATTCCTCAGCCTGCTTGCAAGGACGTAATCCCGCTTTGACTGAGCTGTAAGTTTTCTGATATCTGCCCTCGCCATAAGGTCAAGCACAAAACCAATTCCTTCAGAAAAACTGACAGGGAAGTAAACTGCTTCTGAAGGAGAAAGAGCCACAGCCATACCCTTGATTTTGGCATCCATATCATTTTCCCCTTCAGCTACAATGGTCAGTCCGCATTCCGAAGGTGAAATAACTTTCCCGGAGAAGGCAGCCAATTTTTCAGGTGTGTCAATAATTGTCCAGTTTATATCGACAGTCTTCGGCACAACAGATTCCCCGCTGTCTGAATGCGCCTCATCATCAATATCAAACAGAGAAGTCGGAAAAGCACCCGCATCTTTATTTTCGCTTTGGAATTTCTGAGTCCCGGCAGACTCCTCTCTTCCTATTCTCTTCTCTACCCGATCCCGGAGAGTCTTGAATTCAAGCTCCTTAAATATAGCAAACAGCTTATCCTTATCAATTTCCTTTACTTTCAGATCATCCGGTGTCTCGTCAAGAGGCACATCAGTGCGGATAGTGGCAAGGAAATAGGAATGCCTGATCTGCTCTTCATTTTCCTCGACTTTCTTCTTCAGCGCACCCTTCAGCTCTCCGGTCCTCTTCAGGAGCTCTTCAACACTGCCGAAATCCTGGATAAGCTTAACGGCAGTCTTTTCACCCACACCCGGACACCCCGGAATATTATCCACTTTATCTCCCATAAGAGCAAGGAGATCGATCACCTGGGAAGTGCGTTGAAGTCCGTAGCGGGCACAGACTTCCTCTTCGCCACGCAATTCAAAATCCTGTCCGCGATAGGCTGGCTTATACTGAAGGATTTCCGGACTGACAAGCTGTCCGAAATCCTTGTCAGGAGTCATCATAAAAGTAGTGAAGCCCTCTTTTTCCGCCTTCTTAGCCATAGTGCCGATTACGTCGTCAGCCTCAAAACCTTCCACTTCGAGGATCGGGATGTTATATGCCTTGACTATTTCCTTTATAATCGGAACCGACTGGCGGATATCCTCGGGCATTGCCTCTCTCTGCGCCTTATATTCGGCGTCAGCCTCACTTCTGAAAGTCGGTCCGTGAGGATCAAAACAGACAGCAATATGAGAGGGATTTTCCTTACGAAGCACCTCCTCAAGAGTATTCACAAATCCGAAGATAGCAGAAGTGTTGAATCCTCCTTGAGTGAGACGCGGCATTTTTATCAGAGCATAGTATGCCCGGAAAATAAGTGCGTATGCATCCAGTAGAAACAGGCGTTTTTCGTTCATCTGAGTTAATTTTTCCGCTAAATTAACAAATTAATCGTTATTAGGCATCGCAGTTACAGAGTTTTTATTAATTTTGCATTTAAATATGGACCAGCTAAACCTCATACAATCCAGACTTGAGCGTCCTCTCTCGGAGATGAACGCTATAATACATCAGTCGCTTTTCACTGAAAATGAACTGATGAATCAAGTTGTCACCACATATCTGCGAGTAAAAGGAAAGCAAATAAGGCCCATAATGGTGATTCTCAGTGCTGCTCTATTCGGAAATGTAAATGAACACGTGCTTCATGCAGGCGCGGCGCTTGAAATGCTCCATAATGCTTCGCTCATTCATGATGATGTTGTGGATGAAACTTCGCTGCGACGTGGAAAAGCCACTATAAATGCTATCTGGGGCAACCATATAGCGGTCCTCGTCGGTGATTACTTCGTATCCAATGCGCTGTCAGCGGGTATTCAGACGAATAATATAGAAATTATTTCCGCCCTTTCCGAACTTGGGAAAGAACTCTCTCTCGGTGAGATTCATCAGATATGTAATGCCCGCGACCATCATTTCGATGAGGAAAGCTATCTGACAATGATTCGCAAAAAGACGGCTTCCCTGTTCATGAACTGTGTGAAGATGGGTGCGGAAGCTGCCGGCGCAACTCATGCTCAATACGCTCCCCTTATTGCCTTCGCTGAGTTATTAGGGTTATGCTTTCAGATCAAGGATGATATCTTCGACTACTCTGAAAATACTGAGATAGGGAAACCTACCGGAAACGATCTGCGGGAAGGGAAAGTAACGCTCCCCTTGCTTTATGCCCTTTCCTCGGCTCCTGAAGAGGAAGCCCTAAAGATGAAAGACCTTCTGCGAAGAGGAAATCTCGACAACGAAGAAATTAATATCCTCATAGATTTTGCCAAAAGAAACGGCGGCATAGAATACGCCTATTCCCGTATGCGTGAAATGGAACGTGAAGGAGCAGAAATTCTTTCCGTCTATCCCGACAGCGAATGGAAGCAGTCGTTCCTTGATCTTTTTTCCTATATTATTTCACGCCACAAATAACCTGTCTCAATGCTTCTCCCCTATCTCCGACCCGACATTCCTGAAGCAGGCTGTGATGAAGCCGGGCGCGGATGTCTGTGCGGTCCAGTATGTTGCGCTGCTGTCATCCTCCCTCCTGATTTTGATTGTCCCGAGCTCAACGACAGTAAAAAATTGTCGGAGAAGAAACGGAATGCTCTGCGTCCGATTATTGAAAACAAGGCTCTGGCATGGGCAGTCGTGATGGTGAGTCCGCAGGAAATAGATGAGATAAATATCCTCAACGCATCTATCCTGGGAATGCAACGCGCTCTTGACAAGCTATCCGTAAGACCTCAGCATATACTCGTAGACGGGAACCGGTTCAAACCTTATGGTGACATACCCTATACAACGGTTGTCAAGGGAGATGCCACCTATATGTCGATTGCAGCTGCTTCAATTCTTGCCAAGACTCACCGGGACGAACTGATGGATAAACTTGCTTCCGAGTATCCCGGTTATGATTGGGAGGGAAATAAAGGCTACCCGACAAAAGCTCATCGGGAAGCCATAGAAAAATTAGGCGTCACCCCACATCATCGCCTCACTTTCCGTCTCACCTGATAATCTTCTTCTCTCCGTTTATAATATATAATCCCTGTCTGGGCTTCTCAACCCTACGACCTTCAAGGTCAAAAATCATATCCATCCGGGCGTTTTCCGTTTTAATTTCGCTGACTCCTGCGCCATCCCCGGCAGAAAAGCTGCATAATGTTTTTAAAGCCGCGCAGGCACGTCCCGTTGTGGAATCAAACAACGCTGCATTATACCATCCCGACAAAGTCGTGCCATAGGCATTATATTCCAGCCACCACCAGAACAGTCCGTCCACACTGTCATGGCGGAGAAGCATCTCCACAAGCTCCTTTACAAACTGATTCTGACCCTCCTCCGTATAAGGATAGTCAACGGGGCAACTCGTCCCCGGAACTTCCCATTTATAAGAGTAGCCCGTTTCGACCACCATTATCTTTTTATCCTTGAATTTCGATTCAAGAGAGACTATCGCATTTTCCAAGGAAGAGAGTGGTCCGTGAAAATAAGGATAATAACTCAACCCTATTACGTCGTAATCAATCTTCATCCTCTGCATCTGCTGATAGAAATTGTCTTGAACGTCAATTGCTCCCGTTCGCTCTGTATGCAATACAATCTTTGCAAGGGGACATATTTCCCGACACCCCTTCACAGCATATTGAAGAAGACTCCCGAGGCGCTCCCAATTAGCCTCACTCCCCATCAGAACTTTTTTCAATTCAGATTCAGGAGTGCCGTAGCCGCCCCAAAGCATTCCGTAGCTTATTTCATTTCCGGGCTGAATAAAATCGGGAACTATTCCGGCATCCTTAAGCTTTAGGAGAGACTTGCGTGTATAGTCATACAATTCATTGCATAATTCCTCATCCGTCAATCCCGCCCACTGTTTAGGAGTAAACTGCTGCGAAGGATCAGCCCAGGTGTCGGAATAATGGAAGTCGAGCATAAGAGCCATTCCGGCATCCTTTATACGCCGGCATAATGGAATAATGCTCTCAATAGTCTGACATGCATTAGGGTCGGCATCTTTTCCGTCATAATCTCCGGGATTGACAAACACCCTGACTCTCATTGCATTCATTCCTTCTTCCCCTAAAAAGGGGATAAGATCAGCGATAGGAGTACCGCTATGATCAGAATATTTAGCGCCCGCTTCTTCGTATGCAGGTAGCAAAGAAATGTCACCCCCTACATAACGCTTCTCTGCAGCAGAGGAATTTGAATATCCTGCCAGAACTGCAAGACATACTAATGCTAATAAAAATTGCAAACTGTTTCTCATGGTCATCCCTTTTTATTTCAACTTTCACTCTCCTTTCATCCTTTCTATCTCAACTCTCTACTTTACCTCCTCAATTATATAATCATTAATCCTGCGAATTTTTGAGTCATAGTTGATACCTATCAAGAAGATTTTTTTATTCCCATTTATATAAGGCAACCAATATTGTTTTTCCTTAATTTGCTCCATTGCAGTAGTTGAATCAGAATTTACTTTACATTCAAAGATGTAGATATATGAATTGCTCTCCACAAATAAATCTATTCTTCCGTCGGAAGTTCTTTCTTCTACTCGGGCATAAGTTCCCAATAGAGTAAACAATAGATATAAAGCATCTTGAAAACGGGATTCGTAATTATCTTTTTCAGAATAACCTAATCCGGCAAAAAGAGAATTAAGGCGATTTACAAATTTTTCAGGTTGACCTCCTCTCAATTCCTTGGCAAAATCCTGCACTGACAAACCCTTGTTATATTTTTCCTCTCCTATGAAAGATTTCAACAGATATCTGAAGAAACTGTCTTTAACCTCTTCATTTGGATAATCAAGACAATATTCATTGTATTCTTCATCGTAACGTTTGATTGTAAGATATCCGGTCTGATATAGTACCTCAATCGGATTGTTACTCAAGATACCTGACATCGAGAGTTCATCGGCATCTATAGTAGCAGGAGCCAGATCTCTTATGGATATATTTCCATTCTGAATCATCCGCGACAAAAATGATGGCGTGCCGCTTTCTGCCCAGTAATTCCCAAATTTCATCTTTGCAAAAAGACTCATAAGACTAAATGGATTATAAATATCCTCTGAATTTGAGGAGAAATGATAACCGTCATATTTATTTCGGATTTCTTCTCGAAGCTCAGTTTCAGATAGTCCTAACCGATATGATAGGTGCTCTACTCCTTCACTAAAATATCTTTCTATTTCATCATTTGTAATCCCGCATATCGCTGAAAATTTATCCTCAAACGAAATATCCCGCAAGTTATTCAAATCTGAGAATATGGATACCTTACTGAATTTTGCCACTCCACTAAGCATGGCAAATTCAATATATCGATCCATCGTCTTCAAATTTGAATAAAATGATTTTAAAATATCTCTGAAATCGTCTGCCAATTCCCTTTTGTGAACTGTGCTCAGCATCGGTTTGTCATATTCGTCAACAAGAATCACTACTTTTCTGCCGGTAGTATTAAATATTGCTTTAATTACCTCGCCAAACCTTAACGATAACATATCGGAGACAGCAATTATTCCGTATTTTTTTTCCCATTCCTTCAAATTCATATCAAGCACATAGTGGAGATCGGACACCGAAGAATATGATCCATTATTAAGATCAAGATGAAGAACAGGATTAGGATTTCTTTCATCAATATAGGGAGCCAAGGCTAAGCCTTTAAAAAGCGTTTTTTCTCCACTATAGAAAGATTCTATTGTTGAGAGTAAAAGACTTTTTCCAAATCTACGTGGACGAGCAAGAAAATAATATTTCCCCTCATCTATAAGCATCTTTATGTAAGGCGTTTTGTCTATATAAACATATCCACCTTCAATCAATTCCTTAAATGTCTGAATCCCAACGGGGTATTTTTTTATATTTTCTCCATTCGCTTCCATAGCCTTGATAAAATTTGAAAAAATATGACTCTATCTGAAACATGCTGACTCACATCGTTTCCTTCTGCAACACAAAAGTAGCAATTCTTAATGAAAGCCACAAACTTGAACCTGCAAACAAAATCGTTCTCCTCCAATTGAAAACATTACAATTGAAGAAGAACGACCTTCTACTTAACACTATCAGGATTATTTAAATTTCACAACCCAATAAATTCGCCCCACAAAAATCACCCAATTACCTAACACCTAACCACCCAATCACCTAATACCTTGAGCCTAATGCCTGAATCACCTTTCCAGAGGATTATAATATTCGCTCCAGTCCTCCTTCAGACGATGATAGCCTCGTTCACTGTCATCTGCGATTGAAACTCTTGCCCGCGTACTCCTGAGAAAAGCTCCCGCATTCTTATACATATCTCTTTCAAATTCCTTCCATTCCTCTTTTTCCATCCTCTTCCGTTTCCAGTCATACCTGATTATAGGATTTGACTGCTGAGTAAGACCCACGGCTTCAAATACAAAATTGTTTTCCGTGTCGAGAGCCTTGAGAATAAGTCCGTCGGCACCATTAAGTTTCCAGGGTCCGAACGGCAAAGGAATTTCCTCCGTATAATAAACTTTCCATTCCCTTCCTCCGTAGCTGCATAAGGCACTCTTACAGAAATATCCCATGACAGTATCTGTTTCTTCTGTCGGTGTAAAAGTCAATTCCGGAACAGGTTCTTCATATTCAGTCACTTGTTCGGAAAAAGGCAAGCGAGTCGTGACTGTCTCTCTTTTCTCTTCGTTATTTATCAGGATGTCCCAACCCTTATATTCCTTTGGAATGAATGAGAATGTCATCTTCTCCTTCATATCCTTCGTATTAGTAATATCCATATCACGAAGATTACGGCTGAAAAAAGCATTATACCGATTCCCCATCTGAAGTTCCATCAAGTCAACATTACTGAGGGAATCATCCTTTTCATACGATCTGGAACGGAAAGAATATGAAAGCGTCAGATAGCATGAATCCAATGTCTCATATTTATCGGTATTGACAGGAGAAAGGAAAAACTCCGGTGTGTCGAGGACATACGAAATTATCATCTGTGCTTTCAACCGGCTGCTAACCGGAATGACTGCTAAGAAAAATGAAATTATAAAAAACCTCATATACATATAATTTATTAATAAATTGAATACCTAATAATTAATTTCTTAATCTACTCCCCCTCAATCCTCACATTAACTCATGCCTTACGCCTAAAACAGACGTAAACGCACTCCAAACATAATGGTCCTACCCCGGAGCTGATATTCATTCGACCGACTGATTATTCCGTTATCACTGAAACGACGGAAAATCTTGTTGTCAAGAAGATTATCTGCCTGCACTGAAAGTATGACTTCTCCCAACGTGTATTCCATCCGGCAGTTCAGGAAAACATTGTTGCGATAGGAGTCGAAATAATTATTGTGATAAAACATTACTGAAGGTCGGAAGAAAAGATTCTTTATCGGACTTACAGTAAGGGAGGAGATATTAGAAAACACTGTGCGTATCTTTCCCTCTCTTTTTCCGTCAGTAAATATTTTTGTAAATGTCACTTCATTCCTTGTGCTGAAAGTGAGCCATCCCTTTAACGATGCAGTGTAATCCAATCTCCCTTTAAGGAAATCATTCCTGCCCGAATGAAGCATCTTCCCGACATAATAACCTAATGTATTTGTGCCGATGCTTAATTCTTCACTTATCTTGGAATTCCCTTTGAAAAACCCTTTCGAGTATTTCTGATTTAAATTCAGTATTGAAGAGCGTGTGGAAAATGGCAGTCTTTCATACTCTATCTCTCCGTCATTGACTGAATATCCTGCGCTCGTGCCATACTTGGTATGGGAATAAGAGATTGACAGGCTCCCGAATGTCATGTCAAGTATATTTTTATAATCGGTGGAGAGGGCTATCTTATACGTTCTATCCGGTTTCATTTCCACATGATCCTGATTGGAAAGCACGGTGCGATAGTCGGCAAAGTATTTCTGACTCATAAGTGACAGAGCGGAAGGCACTTCCTCCTCAGCGGTTGCCATCATTGCGAGATTCCATCTGTTGTTCAGTTTATAACCTAAGGTAGTATTTAGTTTGATATATGGGCTTATTTTGTCATATTTCCAATCTCCATCGGCGGAATTAAAAATTCTGATTCCTAAAGGAATATTAACCCACCATTGAAAGTTTTGACCATGATGCAACACAATTCTCGGAATAATCGAAGGGATCACATTCCAAGTGACAATTTTTCCATAATCAGAGCTACCTCCCTTATCAAGATTTGAACTTGCCGCCTGACGGTCAGCATCCAATCCAAAATCCAGATTAAACATGAGGTAAGGTATCAGTAATGACAATAAGGAGGCTTGACCATTCAGCCTGACTCTCTGTTGTCTGATTCGCTGGGTCAGTAATGAATCCGGCACCCCGAGGGAGCCGTCCCTGTCATTAAATGTAAAGCGGATTGTGGCATCACCTATTCCTCCGCCCCACTTTCTATGCCTGAACTCAAACACATCGTTCACACTTATTGAATGCCCCTTAACTACTTGGAGCATCTCCTCCCCTATTATTCCCCGGCCTTTAGGGAAAGAGATATTTGCCGATAAGGAATTTTTCAGGTAGGTTTTACTTCCGTTTATTTTATAAGCTGCGTTTATTCCTGCAAAATGTTGACGCATAGAGGCAGAGTTCAATTCGCTGAAGATGTAGTGCGATATGCTGTCGGTCAGATACGTCGTAACATTATTTGTCTCTCTTCTCTCCTTGTCATAAAGATATGTCGCATTGAAAGTCAGGAAGTGGTTTTCTTTCAAACGAAACAACTGATTGACTGAGAGACTATGGGAATCGTTCCGATAGGAATAGCGGTTGTTCAGCGAAGGTTTCCCGGGGGTAAGAAGCGAAACGCCCAAAGTGGTGGCAAATGTCGACGGAGCACCGATTTCCTTGCGCAAATCCTCTCCTACATTGTCAGTCTTATAGACTGATATATTCTGTGCCCGCCTTCTGAAATTCATAAGATTGGCTGATAAATTCCATGAGAAACCGGGTTGACTTCCGAGAGCTCCCTCTGCAGTAGAAGTCCAGACTCCTTTGGCATCTTCTTTAAGTTTTATATTGATTGCCGGAGATGTGCCTTTCTGAAGACCCTGAAGCATCTTCACATCCTGATGATTCTCCATCACCTGCACTGTTCCGATGGATTTGGCGTCTATATTATTTGTTGCGACTCCATAGTTATCACCCAGCATATTCATTCCCTCTATATATAACTCCTTAATCCATTGCCCATTATACATTACCTGCCCGTTATCGTTCACTTCTATCCCCGGCATTTTACGAAGCAGGTCGCTTAGTGTCTTATCTTCTTTGGTTCTATAGGTGGCAGCAGAATAAGAAATTGTGTCTCCATTCTGCCTGATTTTTTTGGCAGACACAACTACTTCTTTCAGATTGAGACTCTTCACTACGGAATCAAGTCTTTCATTCCTATTCTGACCATAGATCATAAAATGACCGGCTAAAGCAAGTATGAGCAAGAATGCTGACGATATGGTTTTCATTTTCATATCTTGGAGTTAAATTTTGACGTAGGGAGGATGTCTCCCTGCTGCCTTAGTCAGCAGGGAGTATCAAGAAAATTAAAAAACAGATTATTTCAGCAGTGTGATTTTTACGTGGCTGTTTACTCCATTGTGGTATAATAGAATGGTAAGACTGCACTTCCCTCTATAGGTTTCCCGTCTTTCACCGCCGGGAGCCATCTCCCTTTGGTAAGGTTAAGGACACGCAACGCCTCTTGTTCGTATAGACTTCCCGTAGGATTTTTTACTCTTATATTATGGATATTTCCCTTAGGGTCAACATCAAACCTGACCCTGACAATATGCGTTTTGCCCACTTCCTCTTCAGCCACGTCAGGATACCTCATGTTCTTTGCAAGAAAATCATATAACGCTGCTTCCCCTCCTTTAAATTCAGGTAGCTCCCTGTCTTCTGTGGAAATAATATTATCTTTGGAAATAATATTATCTTTTCCCTCTCTTTGAGTATTTTCCGGTGATGACAAGGTGAGTTCTTCTTCATGTGGGAGGATATCAATCTTCTCTACAGCAGTCAGGAAATCAGCAGTTGCTGAAAAGGAAAAAATCAATATTCCTATGACTACAGCCGGCAAGACACCTAAAGCAACCAGCATACTCTTACGGGATGAACTGTTATTTCCAATCATAAGCACGCGTTTCCTGAATCCGTTCCTATTTGATGCAAAACTATTTGTCATGCCAAACATAACCTTTTTCATCAGATGGCATATAATCAGCTTCTGATAAGAATGGATATCGGCTCCTGATTGGATGACACTCCTGTCTGCCTCAAATTCATGATTGAGTTTTACGAGTCCGCGAGTTTTCCATGCAAGAGGGTTATACCATAACAAGATACAGAATATCTCTGCAATTAATATGTCAATCCAGTGTTTATGCATGATGTGAGCTTTTTCATGAATAAGGATTGAGGAATCCCCTGCCGCGATGTCGGATTCATTCAGAAAAATATATCTGCCCCAACTAAACGGAGCAATGTCGGGAGAGGATATGACACATAAATTGTAATCATCTCTACGGATTATATTACCCCCCTTCCTAATCCTCAATAAACTGATGAACGAGCGTAATAACCTTACGCTCATACAACAGACTCCTATTAAATAGATTATATTAATCACCATACAACATGTTGAAAATCTGTTGTATTCAGTGGTATGATTTATATCTGCATTTGCTTCAGTTTCAATTGCAGGATGCGGGGAAGCCAGGTTGCCTACTTCCTGAGCGGCATGGAAATCGGGCAAAAATCTCAATACCGGCGGAAGAGCAAGACACAATAAAATGACCGTTATGAGAAAATGACGGTTAAATCGGAATTTGGTATTATGATTCACTATCAGGTTCATGACCGGATAGAACAATAGCAGAAATACTGACGCTATAAGCGAATATGATAATAGTTGTCCCATGGTCAGTCATTTTTATTGTTGTTCCTATTTTGTTTCTCTACCTCATCCAACAGTGAACGCAGTTCCTCTATCGGAATATTTCCATCTTCTACAAATGAAGAGACTACCCTCTTGTAAGAGTTTTTAAAATAGCGTCCGATTATTGCTGAAAGCGACTGTTTTCCCATCTCCTCCTCAGCTATTAGAGCATAATACTGATATGACTTTCCTTGCTGCCGATGTCCTACATACCCTTTCTCTTCCAATGCTCGCACCATTGTGGAGATCGTATTGAAATGCGGCTTTGGCTCCTCATACATTTCCACAATCTCACGTACACATAATGCTCCATACTTCCAGAAAAGATTCATAATCTCCTCCTCTTTTGCAGTCAGTTTCTCCATATCATTTCATCCTTTAAGTTAATGTCTTTATATAAGCCTTACTCATAACCTTACTGATGTGCGTCCCTTAACTTAGCATCAGTAAACCTTAAATGAAAAGTTTACATCGCAAAGTTATAACTATTTTTCATAGTTATAACTATCTATTATAGTTAAAAAGGGTTAAATATTATCTTTACTTTATCCCGATAATTAAGAAAATCACGCCAACTGCGGAAGCAAAATCACGCCAACTGCGGAAGCAAAATCACGCCAACTGCGGAAGCAAAATCAC
>JAIDPA010000095.1 GCA_029062985.1 Muribaculaceae bacterium | reverse complement strand
AAACAGCTCGGTTGGTCTGCCAAACGTGAGCTGTCAAAAATCAACTACCGTATCCACACAGACGCTATCAAGCACAATCTTATTCCGGCTGAGATAACAAAGGCTCAGTCAAGTATAATCTATGCCAATGAAGCCGACGTGCTGAATGTAGCCATGTTTGGCATGACCGCCAAGCAATGGCGCGATGCCAATCCGGAACTTAAAGGGAATATCCGTGATTACGCCACTATAAATGAGCTGATATGTCTTTCAAACATGGAGAATCTCAATGCTGTCTTTATAGAACAGGGAATGCCACAGCCCGAAAGACTGAAGAAACTCAATGAGATCGCCATCCACCAGATGAGTGTTCTGGAAAGTGGCGACATAGACAGGAAACTTTTGAAATAGAAATAAGCCCACAAAACAACGACATTTATCGAAAAATGTCAGACATTTGCTTATTTCAGTGAACTATCTGAACATTCCGTTTGGTGAAAAACTACCTATGCGGTTAGGTGGCAGTAGACCTGACCCAACGCAACAACGCGAAGCATCGGCTGTAATGGCTGATGACGGTTGGCGCACCCCTGCCACACCCTTGCGAGAGGGCATACAACAGTGACTTAAAAATTAAAACGATACCGAGACCTCGCCGGAGGAGCGCAAAGAACGCAACGGCTTGCCGATGAAGGAAGGCTCGACGAATGGGCACAGGCGAGTATCGGCTGGGCAAAGGCCCCTGCATGTGACGGTAGTTCCGATAGTGACCACTGAAAGAAAGAAGAAGGCGAAGGAATCAAATGCGAGGAAGCACTACCGCACCAAGCCTAAGAACGGACCCCTCCTGAGTGCCGACGACATTATGACACGCGAGAACCTTACCCGTTATCAGGACACCTATGCTATGGTAATGGAGTGGTTCGGTCTGGAACGCGGCATACGTGGTTCGGAAGCGCGCCATGTTGACCAGCACGAATATTACCGACAATGCCAGATAGAGAAGAAAGGTCTTGAACAGGACGTGGCGAAACTCTCCACCGAGAAGAAAAAACTAAGCCGGGAGAAAACCGCGCTTGAATCAGATAACCGGAAACTTGCGGATGACAACCGTTATCTCGAAGGAAAGCGCGAACTATACAAGGAGACCAACGAAAGGCTTAAAACGGACTGCGAGACTTTGACACGGACAAAAAGAGAGCTTATTGCAACGAACAATAGTCTCGTGCCGGAGGTAACAGGCTTCCCCGACCAGATGACCCAACGGATACTCGCACAGCAGTCGGTGGGATTTTCCGGAAAGCTCTTTTCTCCTGAACATAATCAGAAGTTCTCTACCGAACACTCCGAAGCGAAACTTGAACGTGATCCTGAGAAGAAACATTGTTTCATCCTGAAGATTGACGGTGTCAGCGTCTTTCAGTGGTTCCGCGACATGGCTCGCAAACTCCTTGAAAAGATGGGCTTCCGACAATCCGAATCCAGACAGCGCGGCGGAATCCGCCGATGAGTGGAAATACCAAGTGTTAGAATAATCAGTGAGCCTTGTACCCACCTTGTCGGTAGACATAAGGCTCACTGTATGAGTTGCAGTAGGTCAATTATAAGCTCCTTACACAAAAATAATTATTCATTCCCATTAGATCATGATAAATAAAGCCTTTACAGAATCTCAAACTCAACATACACAGTATCTTTGCGTTGAGAATCGCCTACAAAGAATGTTTTCCTCATTCTATAACTGCCTTTCTCAAATTTTTTACTATGTGGTCTTGTGTCATTGATATTCTTGTTTACGGAATGTGGTGAATACAGATATCCCATCATTGAAAAAACTTGTATGCACTCCCCATCCTCAAATTTTCTATTGTAAGGCATAGGTTGCCAGTTCCCTTCTTGCTTGAATTCTAGTTCATAGTATTCACCAAACATAACGGTATCGTCAGTATTATTCCTTACATAAAGCACAATGGAATCAACAGGATGTTTGGTTTCTAAGATTTCTTGTACTGTAAGAGATACTCCCGGATAAGTGGAATAGCTGTGCTGTAATGATGGCGCAATAATAGGTCTATATTCCTTCAGACCAACATTCCAATATGACGAGTCATTACGATTCGCCACAATTGTCTTAGCCACATGCCCAACAAAACTGATATTCAGGGAATCTCCTTCTTCGACATATATGGAAAAAGAACCATCTTTATCTGATAAAATGGTTGTGCCCGTTCTGCTATCTGTGATAAAAGCTTGATAAAGTGGATTTCCGTCGTGCTCATTAAACACTCTTCCTGTTATCTCAATTTTTTTATCACATCCGCTCAACAACATCAGCAATATAAAAGATAATGTAAAACCATGCTTTTTCATTCCGGGGTGTTCTATATAAATTGCTGTTTCGCTATTTCATAATTGCCGAAGATGTGTTGGATTGCTCTCCGACCTCATTGCCGTGCTGAACCTTTTTACCATAATTGAAAGTGTAGGTAACTGACAAGTTCAAACGGCGATGATAGTAGTTTCCACCTTGAAGTTTGGTTTCGGAGTAAAGTGGTGCGCTAATTGTTTGTGTCGCACCAAGCCAATCGCTACGGAAAAGATTTATGGCAGTAAGCCTTATGTTCCATCCCGATTTACTCCACCCTGCAAGCAGTTGGTAGAAATCACGGTCTTTATAATAGGCAGCACGGTTACCTTGTATAGTGCGACTCGGAGTTTGATAGGAAGCCTGAAAATAGAAGTTATTCAGGTAATAGATCGCTGATGCATTAAAGGCAAAAGGATATTTCGACAAGTCATAATACCCTGTAAGCCGGTAGAAGGTTATGGAGGGTTGCGCAGCAAGTTGTAATTTGTTATTTAACAGCTTGTAGTTAAACGATAGACCGAAAGAAGTACGATGATACTTACCGTCGGATGTAAAGCTTTTTAGAAGAGCATGCCCGTCTTGATAAAGAGAAAATATTGGTACAAATAAGTTGTATTCGCCAAAATATTGCGTATTAAAGGCAGCAGAAAAATTGTTGCGCGGCATCCAATTATACTGCATGTTGAAATTAACTTGACGCGATAGTTTCAAGTCAGGATTACCAGTCTGATACAAAAGTTCATTAACCTGCAAAACATTCGGAGTTTTTTCACTTGCACCGGGATAATTTGCCCCCAAGTGGACAAACGCGCGTAAAGAATGGCGGTTGGAGGGAGAATAAGCAACCGATGCATTAACGATGGGATAAACCTCGCTTACAGATGATGAATTGATTTTGTTACGTTCCCATTGTAGAACGACATCTGCATTTACGTTCCAAGGTCGGCTGGAAAAGTTATAACCGATGGCTGCCCCAGCGTAACTATCGGAGAAATCATTATTGTATAACGTAGAACCTGAATATGCAACGTCGTTATGGGTTGAGCCTCCCGAAGCTCTTAAAAACACATTTTGTTTCTGTGATAAAATTTTATACAAAGTAGCAGAGCCTCTAACTTGCCACGCATTTTCCTTTGAAATATTTTCAATCAAATCATTAGAAAGCGAAGAACGATAGGTATAGTCGTAGTTAGTATGAGAATAATTCGCGGAGGGATTTATGTTTAAGTGAAAATTACGAGGAAGAATAAAGTAGTAGCCTCCTTGCCAAGATCCCCAGCGCGTAGTATAAGGTTCGTTTCTTGTATAAGAGTAGTCAGGGGAAACTCCGGGAGAAAATGACAGAGTTCCGTTGGTTTCTGCAAGAGGCGATTGATCGAAAGTAAAGCCGACAGTATTGGAAATTTGGGTTTTATCAGAGTCATAAACAGCCCTGAAAGTTACCGGGAATTGGTTGTATTTGAAATGAGCATTGTCGAAGATTTCACTACGAGTTATCTCTTGTTGCATACCGTCTTCTCCTTGCAAGAGATATTTACCTATATATGAGGTGCCGACGTGCTTGTTATCGTGGTTTGAAGTTCCGGCATATAAATCATAACTCATACGTTTGTATGCGAATTTAGAATACACAGATGCGCGGTTAGATAAACCTACAAGGAAGTTCTCATTTAGAGTCAACTTCGTATAACCGCCGTATTCATATCGTTGCATTATAAAATTTACAACGTGTTCGCTCCCGTTAAAACGTGGGTCTGTAGGAAAATCCAAATATTCTACTCGACGCACATCAGCGGCAAGCAGACCCTCAATCTCCTGTGAAGAAGCAGGTAGGAAGTTAATGTAAATAGCAACATTCTGCCCTGACAAAGTAGTAACAGCATTATCCACAAGATTAATCGTGATTTGAGGAATTGCCAGTTGTTGCAAAAGGTCAACAGCATTTTGCGCTGAGGACTTTTGTTTCTTGTTGGGAATATAAGTTGACGAAGTGGCAGAGGTTTGTTGCATCTGGGCTTCAACGACTACTTCGTTAAGTTCCTGCGTCTTTATACTGTCGGTCAATTCTGATTGAGCCATTGCCGCTATCGAAAAAATGGCGCAAAATGCAGATGTTAGAATGCGATGATTCATAATGTTGTTTGCGGTTGGCTCGTAACCGTTTTATATTTATTAAGAAAACGTGAGCCAACTATGCCACGTCTTGATTTGAAGGTCGTAGGAAACCATTAGCACAGATGTAACAATAGCAGCCCACGCTATACGCGTGAGAACCACTATGCCAATCCTTGTGCTATTT
>JAIDPA010000094.1 GCA_029062985.1 Muribaculaceae bacterium | reverse complement strand
GCAGTTGTGATTCGCTTCTTTTTTACTATCTTTGCAATATAGAATCCAACTTATGGTAATTCATTGTATACCGTAGTCGAGTTGTGATTCGCTTCTTTTTTACTATCTTTGCAATATAGAATCCAACTGTCGATGCGCGGCTGTACGATCGTCATGCGTTGTGATTCGCTTCTTTTTTACTATCTTTGCAATATAGAATCCAACAGGTATTGCCACAATTGTAGGCATTGCCAGGTTGTGATTCGCTTCTTTTTTACTATCTTTGCAATATAGAATCCAACCAAACTCAAGTGAGATGCCGGCATTAGCCGTTGTGATTCGCTTCTTTTTTACTATCTTTGCAATATAGAATCCAACTACGCATTTGTCCTGAAATTTCCGGTGTCGGTTGTGATTCGCTTCTTTTTTACTATCTTTGCAATATAGAATCCAACTGATTCTGCGTATTATTCTAATTGACAGCAAGATATAATATGGATTAGGATAATAAAAAATAGAGTTATCTCTTTCCTGAGGGATAACTCTATTTTCTTATTTTTAATTCTGATATTTTACTTATCAGAAAAGTTCTAATTGAATCGCATCTGTAAGAGGTTTAACTTTCTTGTGTCGTTCATATATTTTCATTTCTGAAAATTGTTTATCTGTGAGATGCATTATGCAGACTTTACCTTCTACAGGAATTATTTTACTGATTCTATTTTCATGTACCAACATATTTTCCCTACTGGGGGTGTGTCTGACATAGATAGAATATTGAAACATTGTAAAACCATCCCCTACAAGACATTTTCGAAAATCTGCAGCAGCTTTTCGTTGAGCTTTTGATTCAGTCGGAAGATCAAAAAACACAATTATCCACATTATTTTATATTCGCTAAAGCGTAGGAATGACATTAGAGTACAGGATATGTTATTTTTCTTTTTTCTCCACGAAAACAATCCACCAAAGAAGTTGCAGTTTGATTTGCTGCTATCATTAACGGACGACGCGTTTTACCTATATGTACATCCAAAACAGGGATAGATAAAAGTTGTTGCTTTATCTCCTTAGATAAGTTGATCTCTGTCGTCAATTCTGTATTTGCTTTATGGTTTTCAATAATATTTTTAACCAAATCATCTACGAAAGGACGATAAGGCTCCATTAAGTCATCCGCCAGACAATATGGATTATATTTGTTTGAATGAAATAAACCTAAATGAGGTATAAGCCCTGCTGAAACGATACTTCTTGCAATAACTGCTCTTAGTATGGCGTATCCATAATTGAGCAGAGAGTTTTCGAAGAATGAATCATCCCCACGTTTGAACAATGGATTATGGCTGAAAAAATTCTTCCAATAATATATAGCAGCTCTCGCTTCAAGATTATCCGGGTCACCACTTCTTACAAGAGATGACCACTTTTCCATACATCCTGTTTCCTTTTGTTCTCTTTTTAACAAGGCTGCCTGATTTGAAATTTTTGCGACGACGGTTTGCTGCCATAGTTGTTTTTTCAAAGGTAGAGTAGCTGTTAATTGAGAACGGGAATATTCTGTCAGTAATGAATTTCCAATGAGTGGGAGCATAATTCCACTTGGCATGTGCCGATCATCACATACAATCACTGCTACATTATTTTCCAGTAATGCATTCAAAAGAGCGGATGTTAATGTTATCATCTTACTCTCCAGGATAATGATTCCGATATCCTCTATTGGTCGTGTAAGAAAAACTGCATTAGATTTTGAATCAATAACGAGCTGACCATTCTTTAATGAAAGATATGAATTATTAGAGAAGCATAAAGTCTTTTTAATCATAGTTTATTTCTCCGGTGCGTGATATCTTTACCCGTCTGGGATGACTGTTAAAAAATGAAGAGGGAGCTTTAAAGATTTGAAATAGATCCATCTCTTTATCTGATTTAGCTTTTACAGTGGTGTCCGAACTTGTATCGGTATGTAGTCTGAACACATATTCACTGAGAGAAAGTTTTTGTACACGATATAGATTATTCAATAGTTTAGCAGTGTTATTGTTATTAATTGCCTCTGAATACTCCTCATCTGTCATGCCTAAAATGAACGTATCATTCATCTTGAGGCTTTCAACAAAATCCCAATCAGGTAGTGGCATACCTGGCAAGAGCTCTTCTATGAGTGTTTCATTACCTAATTCGATAAGGGTATCATAAGCTTCCCGAGGATTATCAATAATGACCGGTAATCCTGATTTGTGTCTTTTAACAGCAATCCAAAACGAAGTCACTGTAGCCTGATATTTCCCATTTGAATCTTTATAAAAAGCCACATGATGATTGTTACCGGATTTTGCAAATCCAATATTCTCATTATTCGAATTCTTACGTATGGCTACCACTGAGTCAGGTTTAAGATCGACAATGCGTCTTATGCTTTTTACAGGAGCCTGTCCTTCGAATAAAATGATTGGTCTCTCAGAAAGACTTTGTTCAAACTTCTTTTCATTATTTCCACATTCCTCAAAACGTTGTGTTATAACCTCTCTAACCTTGTCATCTACAATGGAATTGATGTGTTTCGATTTGATGGATGCAATGGGGTATTTCATTACGAATTTCTCCTCAAAACATTCAACATTTTCCAATGCAGAATTTGTCTGATCCAAGATTATAGGATTTTTTTTACAACTTTTACAGGCTTTTTCCCAACTGCCATCATTCTGAGTTATTCTTTTAAGAATTTCGTCTTTGATAGCGCTATCCTTAATTAACTCGGGATGAGAGAATGCGAATT
Source organism: Muribaculaceae bacterium (assembly GCA_029062985.1). Taxonomy (GTDB): domain Bacteria; phylum Bacteroidota; class Bacteroidia; order Bacteroidales; family Muribaculaceae; genus Lepagella. The sequence continues at coordinate 10,240 of JAIDPA010000094.1, read as the reverse complement.
TTAAATTTTTATGACCCGCATTAATTAAGATTTTTCCAACTACTGATTCTTGATGTAACGGGCCTCGAGGAATTAAAAGCTCTTTCTGGACAATACGTTTTTTCCCTTGTCGTTTAACAGAACGTTTACCCGGAGTAAGGAATTTTTTCCCTTTTTTAACAGATACCGCAATCTTACTGATTTCATCTTTTACGATTTCAGTTGGAAAATGCGGACGTGTCTCAGCCCAATTATTAAGGAGGGATAAAGCTTCTTTAAATTCGATTCCCTCGTTAATCATTTCATTATACATATTGCCATGTTCAGCACTAAGTCTATTTAAGCGTTGAATATATCCCTGACGAGTTAAAGCTACCACCAAAGCGTCTATGGCATGATGTCTATGGTCTTTACGTTTAGACCAATCGACAATTTTACGGCGTTTATGAATCTGACCTTTATGTTCATATTCCTCTTCAATCACCAAGTCTGCTTTTTCATATCTGGGAATATTAATCTCCTGTAAAATCTTATCATACCCCCATAAATGACGGAAGAAATCAGTTACACTGCCTGTAGATGAGTAAACATTACGGATACCACTCCTAAGAATTTCACACGTCTTTTTAGAAATATATTGAGTGAGACGCAAATCTCTTTCAAGGAAATCCTGAGGAATTTCAGACTCAGAGGTAAGAAGTCTATTTCGTTTGGTTCTGGAAATACTATTCGAAGCAAACAGATTTTCCACTTTTTCTATATAGGAAGTAAATTCTGCTTCCGATTTGGATTTCATAAAGTCGTAGGCAGTACGATTATTCTTTTCCTTATTACATTTCTGACATGCACACGTTTTATTGGAGAGACTATCATCAAAAAATATGGAACGAGGAATAATGTGTTCTACTTCAGAAGCCATGCCTCTTAAGAAATTTACTACTCCAATAGGCTGATCGCAGTACATACATTTATGACCGGTCTCTTCCCAAAGCTTGAATTTCTGAATTCGGCTTTTAGAAGGAGATAATCCTAATTCCTCAATCTTTTTTGAAAGATCATTATTTTTACGTTCTCGCTCGCCCATATTTTTTGAGTCGCGAGCTCTTTCATCAGCACTTTGTTTTAGACAGCGTGCTAATTCTACTCTCACTTCATCAATAGTGCCAAATCGTGAGGTCAGATCATTAACGATGTGAATCATTTGATTTATAATCTTCTCAACAATCGGTTGACGAAGACTATTTTTTGGGAGGATAGGGATAGGATTGACTAATATTCTATCCTCCCTTTCTTCTTTTGAAAGGGAGTCTGAATGTTTAATCCCAATTGTTTCGCAAGCTTCTGCATATCCGTATCCATCCATCATTAGAGGCAAAATACGGCGTAGAAAACGAGCAGACCGATTAGCAAACCCGGGTGTCTTAAAATCAAGATTAGACAATTCTTCAGCGATATCATCAGACAAATGGAAATTTTCCCCCAGTACTCTTTTTAAATCATCCTTATCATCAATGGAATATATTGTATGCCATAGTGTATATAAAGGTTGATTCAGAAATTCAGGTGACACTTCCTGAATTATTTCTCCAGTCAGTTGGTTTACTTTATCGGTATCTTGAAGATTGAGATTAAATTGTAGAAGTTTATCTTTTTCAGGTACGTTTTCTAATACTTTTGCCAACTTAATGAAGGTCTCGTTTCCTTTAATACCTTTACCAACTGCTTTATCCGGTCGGAATCCATCATTTGGAGTGAGGCCTATTAACTTAAGAAGCTCTTTGGATGTGAGTTTTTCGTGTGTGTTAAGATACTCAACAATTCTTCTACGTTCTTCTAAAGAAAGAACATACTCATATTGAGTGAGTTTGAAATCCTTAGATTTAATATTTTCAAATTCTGTATCAAATAAAGATGGTGAAGTGTCAGATTTACTTTTCCTTCCCTTATTATGGATATTTATTAATCTAATATTATTGACAGTTTCATATAGTCTTGCTAATTGAACTAAAGGAGAAGTTCGAGGAGCAACTTTGGGTCCGATGGTAATTTCCTTACCATCCTTATTCTTTATAGTTCGTTTTTCAAAATCACAAATACTAACCAGATGTTTACAGGATTTTAGAGGACGTTGATTGAAAATGGCATTCCTCAAAGCCTTAATAGTGTCGTCAGTAAGAAGGTCTGGGTAAAATACACGTTGTGTATTCATGATAGCATCAAACTCTTCTTCGTGAGCCTTACGAGGGAAAATATATCCTCTTAGGCGGAAATTGACCATTTTTTTCCCATCTTTATTCTCATACTCTGATTCAAGAAGATGTGAATATACGAACTGACCAATCGTCTCATTAGAATTTTTAATTTCATTAAAATGATTATCTATGGTCTTGACATAATCAGAGTTGGTTGATTCTTCTGAATTACTTGTTGCATGTCTATATCCACGTTTTTTATTGATATGTCTTAGTACCCTGCCTAATTGAGGCAAAGATAGTCTGTACCCGGGAGTGGCGGCATCATTTCGTAATTTCCATAATTGCAGTGGAGATAGAGTTATCAGGGAGTTATTATGATCTAACATTCCCAGAGAATCAAGCAAAGCGTTCAGTAGGTTGCGACGCATTTTAAAGCGATGGTTCCTTTTTCTTGCAGACCGCATAAAGGTCCGAAGGCTATTGGGCGTTTCCCCCTTACCTTTATTAAATCCTTTTGATTCATCGGGAGAAAGCGATATTATTCTTACTCCCATACCTAAAATTTGAAGAGGCTCATAAACTTCGTCTACTTCTATAACAGACCATCCGATAGAGCTGTCACCAAGGTCAAGTCCTAAAATTTTCATATTTTTAAGGTTAGTGGATAAAAAATTTCTCCAAAAGTATAAATTATTTTTGTAGATAACAAATTTTTCGTTACTTTTGCGGAAGTAAAAGAAGCGAATCACAATAAGGATTTTATCCGTTGTGCAAACATTCAGAGAGGGAAGACTGATGTCTTCTCTTTCTTTTTCGTTTTATAGAGCTGCACATAATATTAAATCTTAAAATAAGAGGGAAGCGCTTAATTTTCAAAAATTAACAATAATTGGAGAAAAAATTCATTAATTAAGTGTAAAATATCAAATAAAATCATTAATTTTGCAGAGAAAAGTAGGCGAGAGTTTGTTTATAGTGCAAAAACATATCGAACCCAAAACAGACAATACATTAACCAATTAAAATATTCTATTATTTATGGCACAGATAGATTTGGCCCAGTATGGCATTAAGGATGTCAAGGAGGTAATCTACAATCCCTCATACGAGGAGCTCTTTAAAGCAGAGACCGATCCGAGCCTTGAAGGTTTTGAGAAAGGTACAGTGACAGAACTCGGCGCCGTTAACGTAATGACCGGCGTATATACCGGCCGTTCACCTAAGGATAAATTCATCGTACTTGACGACAACAGCAAGGATAAAGTATGGTGGACAACAGAGGAATATCCTAATGATAACAAGCCTGTTACAGAAGCAGCTTGGAAAGAGATCAAGGACATTGCCATCAACGAGCTTTCAGGCAAGAAGCTTTACGTGGTTGACCGTTTCTGCGGTGCTAACAAGGATACCCGTATGGCAGTGCGCTTCATCATGGAAGTGGCATGGCAGGCACATTTCGTAACAAACATGTTCATCGCTCCTTCAGAGGAGGAACTCAAGGACTTCAAGCCTGATTTCGTTGTTTACAACGCATCTAAGGCAAAAGTCGAGAACTTCAAGGAGCTCGGTCTCAACTCTGAGACAGCAGTTGTGTTCAACACAACAAGCAAGGAGCAGGTCATCATCAACACATGGTATGGCGGCGAAATGAAGAAAGGTATGTTCTCAATGATGAACTACTTCCTTCCCCAGAGCGGCATCGCTTCCATGCACTGTTCAGCTAACACAGATAAAGAAGGTAAGAACACAGCTATCTTCTTCGGTCTCTCCGGCACAGGCAAGACTACTCTTTCAACAGATCCCAAGCGTCTGCTCATCGGTGATGACGAACACGGCTGGGACGACAATGGCGTCTTCAACTTCGAGGGTGGCTGCTATGCAAAGGTTATCAACCTTGACAAGGACAGCGAGCCTGATATCTATAAGGCTATCTGCCGCGACGCTCTTCTTGAGAACGTGACAGTTGATGAGAACGGCAAAATCGATTTCGCTGACAAGAGCGTAACTGAGAACACCCGTGTTTCTTATCCTATCAACCACATCGAAAGCATCGTAGCTCCTGTTTCTGCCGGTCCGGCTGCCAAGAATGTTATCTTCCTTTCAGCTGATGCATTCGGCGTTCTTCCTCCGGTATCTATCCTTACTCCGGAACAGACTCAGTATTACTTCCTGAGCGGTTTCACAAGCAAGCTTGCAGGCACAGAGCGTGGCATCACTGAGCCTACTCCTACATTCTCTGCTTGCTTCGGCCAGGCATTCCTCGAACTCCACCCGACTAAATATGCTGAGGAGCTCGTTAAGAAGATGCAGGCTAACGACGCTAAGGCTTATCTCGTAAATACAGGCTGGAACGGCACAGGCAAACGTATCTCTATCCGTGATACACGTGGCATCATCGATGCTATCCTTGACGGTTCTATCCTTAAGGCACCAACAAAACAGATTCCTATCTTCGATTTCACAGTGCCTACTGAACTTCCGGGCGTAGATCCTAAGATTCTTGATCCTCGCGACACATACGCTGATCCTGCTGAGTGGGAGAAGAAAGCTACCAAGCTCGCTGAGATGTTCATCAAGAACTTCAAGAAGTTTGAGTTCAATCCTGCAGGTAAGGCTCTCGTAGCAGCAGGTCCGAAACTCTAAGATATATAGAAAACATTGTTAAAAAAGAGGCTGAATCATTGCGATTCAGCCTCTTTTTTTAAGGGACGCGCTCTTAGAAACTCGCCGCTATTGCCGAAAGCACGACGGGGGAGACTGTTGACGTGCCGCTTGCCGACAGCCGAAAGTATCGGAAGCGTATGCCCCATAAACCACGGATGCGGTGTGATTCGCTTTCTGCCACCGTGTACCAGTCAATGAGATTGTCACTTGCTTCGAGAAGAAGAGAGACTGCCCCGGGAGGGATGATGCCTCGAAGAGTAATGGAGAAGAGAGGTTTACGCTCTTCCGGATTCCCCAGTTTTAAGGGACGCGTTTTCAATTCAAAAGTGTCGCCGGCAGAAGTGAAGTCTGTGAATCCTGATGAAGATGATTCTGCTGAGGAATATTCCTTGACTTTAGTTCCGTCAATTATATGCCATTCTCCTTCAGCAGATTGAAAAATGAGTGCATTGTCAGTGTACATCAGGGATGATACATCCTTTAATATAACTCTGCTAATGAGACCGGCGTCTTTGAAACTTCCGTTCTCCATCTCCTTAAGCAAGTATATTCCTTCCAAGGTGAAGAGATAGGCGGAGGGAGCGACAGTAGCCACAAGTCCCGATGAACGGAAAGCACGGCAGACGGCAATTATGCCGGATGTGTCGAGAGTCATCAGTAGGGAGTCTGGAAAAAGAATATCTGAGCTTTTGGAACTCCGCCACAACATTCCCGGATGCCTTACAGGAGCCGGAATATAGGATGATGGTGTATGAGAGACAGATAATGTATTTCCCGATAACGGGACGAGACGGAAGCTCCCTCGTAATGAGGGATGACGTGAGAGTGGTAGAGAATAGCCTTTACCGTTTACGGTGAAAGAATATGCCGGAGAGTCGGGGTCAGGATGAAAGAGGAAGCGAGGCAGGAAGCCCTCGACGTTGCAATAAGGGGAGAGATATTTTAAAGGTTGAGGTGAGGGGGGAGTCAATGTCAGGTCAAAGAGGGTGGTGCGTCCGGAAAATTTTATTGAACCGGCTGCCGACACTTTTGAGAGATGTGCATAGTCAGGACGATAGGATACGGCAGAGTTAAGACGGCTAAGCACCCCCGGCGCCAGAGACACATCGGAAAAAGATGCCGTGTTGCTGAGAGCTGTGACTGTAACTGATGAAATGCAGAAGAAAGAATCTGCAGAAGCTATTCGTTCTTCAAGTTGAGGAGATATGGGCAAGCCTATGACTTCCGGGAGTGCAGACTGCCAGACAGGGCATTCCCCGGCAATGCCACCCGCGGATAGGGAATGAGTGTAGGCAGACGGTACGTAATGACGCCTGCAGACAAGATCACCCGTCCTGTCGGAAAGAGAGAACGGAGAAGAAATAAAAATGTCAAGATGAGTCACTTCCTCCGGGAGTGAAGGATGATCTTCGGGCAGAGTCATTTTCCATTGCAGACGGCATATAGCCGCTACCGCATTAATCCTCACATTATCCTCCGAATCGGGGATGTATTGAAACAATGGCGGTTCGGAATTAGGTATCATAAGGACAGGTGATGACGGAGAGATGTGCGAGCCGTCAGCGAGACGATATGCTGCCATACATAGGAACGGCTCGATGAATAAGCCATATCTGCAAGCGTCGTCATTCATTTTCTCGATGACAGAAATCAGATTTTTCTTAGATGCCGTCAAGTCGCTTAATGAAAAATGAAACACTTTTGAAGGGAGAGAATCCGGATCAACCTGCCAGCCCGGCAAGACAGTGCGCAGAAGGGAGAATTCAATAAGGGGAGGTGAGGGGAGACTCAAAGACACCGGTCCTGCGGAAAGAACAGGAGTTCCTTCCTGAAGCGGAGAAAGGTTTACGACAGAATCAACTTCACCGTCAGGGCAAAGATAGTCGCCGGCAGAAGAACGACGACGCAAAGGGATAATCACATTTTTTCTTTTCATAATGAAGCAAAGATAAAGAGCCGTCAGCAAAAATCCCCTTATAAGACGCAACAAACCCGTCCTCAAAATGAGAACGGGCTTGCAGAAGTTGATAATATGATCGGCAGATATTATTCTGCAATGAGCAGGAAGTAGTTTTTCTTGCCACGCTGAGCGAGGATATACTTTCCGTTGAGAAGTTCGTCGGCAGTGATGACGGCATTGGGGTCGGTCATCTTTTTCTTATTAATGCTGACGCCCCCTTGCTGAATCATCTTGCGTGCTTCTCCCTTTGAGGGGAACACGCCTGTCTTGGCAGCCAAGAGCTCAAGTGCCGGTAATCCTTGCTCAATCTCAGCCTTCTCCACCTTGAAAGAAGGGACTCCCTCAAACACTTCAAGGAGAGTCTTTTCATCGAGGTTGCGGAGAGCTTCGTCAGCCTTATTGCTGAAAAGAATCTGACTGGCTTCGACAGCAGCGTTATAATCGTCCTCGCTATGCACCATGATAGTGACTTCCTTTGCAAGACGTTTCTGCATTGGTCTCTGACCGGGGTCTTTTGCATGTTCCTCAACGAGCGCCTCGATTTCCTCCTTGGAAAGGGAAGTGAAAATCTTGAGATATTTCTCTGCATCCGCATCGCTGACGTTGAGCCAGAACTGATAGAACTTATAGGGAGAAGTGTAGCGGGGGTCAAGCCAGACGTTGCCGCTTTCAGTCTTACCGAACTTGCCTCCGTCAGCCTTAGTGATCAGCGGGCAAGTGAGGGCGTATGCTTCCCCGCCGAGCTTACGGCGGATAAGTTCCGTTCCGGTCGTGATATTACCCCATTGATCGGAGCCACCGAGCTGAAGCTTGCAGTCTTTATCCTTATATAATGTGAGGAAGTCAAATCCCTGAAGGAGCTGATACGTGAACTCGGTGAAGCTGAGACCGTCGCGAGCCTCGCCGTTGAGACGTTTCTGCACGGAGTCTTTAGCCATCATATAGTTGACAGTGATATGTTTTCCGATTTCGCGGGCAAAATCAAGGAAAGAGATATCCTTTGTCCAGTCATAATTATTGACCAGTTCAGCTTTATTGGGGGCATCACTTTCAAAATCAAGGAATTTGGAAAGCTGCTTCTTGATAGCCTCCTGATTGTGGCGGAGGGTTTTCTCGTCAAGGAGATTGCGTTCGGCGCTTTTCCCGGAAGGGTCGCCGATCATCCCGGTCGCACCCCCTACGAGAGCGAGGGGCTTATGTCCGCAGCGCTGGAAATGTCGAAGCATCATCACCCCGCAGAGGTGTCCGATATGGAGAGAATCGGCAGTGGGGTCAATGCCGAGATAGGCAGTAGTCATTCCCTTCTTGAGTTGTTCGTCAGTGCCGGGCATAACTGTATGGATCATGCCTCTCCAGGTAAGTTCTTCTATAAAGTCCATTTTTTTTGTTTTTAAGCAGTTAGCTTACAGTTAGCTTATATTTTTCAATTTATCATTCGTTCATCAGGAATTCGGTGACAGTTTCTCCTACAGCCTGAAGAGTCTTGGGGTCAATTCCCTCCATATTGTCAATAGATGTGTGCCAGCGGGGATTGAAGCCTGACTCATCTTCGGGATGATATTCAATGATGTCGACAGCCGGGATTCCATGCTTTATGAGCTGCACATGGTCATCAGTGACGGCACCTCCGAGACGGTTAAGAAACATATCGGCATACCCACGTGAAGCAGCGATTCCCCATAAAGCCTGTGCCACCCTTGGAGCCGCCTGCTCTGAGAAATATTCCCGACAGAACTCAGCCCCTTTACCGCCGACCATGTCAAGCAGGATAGCTGCATCAGGAAAATAATTATCTACCGGAGGATTTTCTACGAAATAACGTGTGCCGAGTGCCCATGATTCTTCATCTCCGTCCGTTCCCCAGTCTTCAGCGTCGACAAACAGGATATCAACACCTTTTCCCGGAGCATTCTTTTTAAGATTCCGGGCAATTTCAAGAATAACACCGACACCGCTGGCGCCGTCATTAGCTCCGTCGACGGGGAGCTTCTGTTTTGCCGGGTCCGGGTCCTGATCCGCCCAGGGGCGACAGTCCCAATGAGCGAGCAGGAGAATCCTTTTTTCAGCATCGGGATTGAATTGAGCAAAAATATTGCGTGCATTCAGGATTGTCCCGTCAAAAGCCTTCAGGGAAGGATTCTGGACCGTGACTTCTCCGCCATGACGTTCAAGCTGAGATATGAGCCAGTCGCCACACTCCTTATGTGCAGGTGTGTTAGGGACACGCGGACCGAAATCCACCTGCCGCTTGACAAATGCATAAGCGCTGTCGGCATTAAAAGCGACTTCTTTAGCGGAGGCTGGCGTAGCGGCAACTTCATTTGCTGCCGTTGTGGAGTTTTTGCCATAGCTGCCGCATGCAGCTAAAGCCAAAACGGCAATGACTGTTAAAAGAAACTTTTGCATGGCGCAAAGTTAGTTTTTTTGAGTTGAATGTGCAAAAATCCTATTCAGAGGTTTGCATCTGAATCTCTCTTTTCGGCAAGCTCCTCTTCTCTCTGTCTCTCCTCATCAATAAGAATGCGTTCATATTGCGGGATACTTTCACGTTTAGCTTCCGCAAGGAGATGAGGAAGTTCGCCGTCAGCGCCTCCGACGAGCTTATGCCTGACATTGTGTTCATACTGTTTGGCGTGACGATAGAAAGTGCCAATTGAGTCGGTGGCTGCCGATATGAACCCTGCCACTCCGTAACGCATGGCGCCTTTCACAAAATATGTGTTTATGAATGTGGCAAAAGGAAGGACTGCCACGTGAACCAGATTTACGTTTTTCGGTCCCTGAGTGGAAAGATTGGCAGCCGAATATCGTTTAATTCTGTCGATAAGATGATTGATGGAGGCAGGCAGATGGATGAGCGCCAGTTCCTGACGATTGGAGGGTAGTTTTGAAACCTCCCCGTTGACTTCCGGTTCTGAATTAAATTCAGAGGGCCAGTTGACATTGTCGCGGTAAAAGAAGCGAAGCTGATAATCCGGATAAGAGCTCCTGCGGAAACGATCGAGAATAAAGTTTCTGCGAGGGATGTAGATACCCTTCACCTCACCCGGACGATTCACAAATTTATATAACGCCTGACGCAATTCCGGCGTAACGATTTCATCATGGTCGATGACGAGAACCCAATCATTGTGAGCCTGTCTGATTGCATAATTCCGCGCAGGGTCAGCATACGTGTAATGCTTTTTGGGAAAAGTGACCACTCTTGCGCCGGCTTTTTTTGCTATTTCGACAGTATTGTCAGTAGACTCCATATCACAGACTACTATTTCGTCGAAACTTTTTACAGCATCGAGCACTTTTGCAAGGGTTCTTGAGGAGTTGTAGGTGTTAATAACAACGGAAATTGACATAGTGTTGAAAGAATAGGTTTAAGAAAAGAAAGAAAATGCGAATCGTTATTCTTTTGCTCATTTTTTAAGCCTGTCTCTTATACACAACA
>JAIDPA010000093.1 GCA_029062985.1 Muribaculaceae bacterium | reverse complement strand
TGAAAATTGTGATAGTTTTTTAGGCTTTAGGCGGAAGGCGGTAGGCATTAGGCGTTAGGCATTAGGCGTTAGGCATTAGGCATTAGGCATTAGGCTTTAGGCATTGATTTATCAGGATTTATCCTCGCGCCTTGAGCCTCGCGCCTTGAGCCTCGCGCCTTGAGCCTCGAGCCTAAGACCTTCTTTTCAGCTCAGTCTCCATGAGATTGAGCATCTTCACTGTGGCTTTGATGGCTGCCTCTGTCTGGTCGGCATCAAGACCCCGTGTGCGGTAGATTTTTTCTTCCCATTCCCAGGTGATGCTGGTCTGCACAAGAGCGTCTGTCCGTCCGCCGGGAGGAATCTGAACCGTATAATTGGAGAGATGGGGAAATCTACGGTTTAATTTCTCCTTATAGATAATCTTCAGGGCACGCATGAACGCATCAAACTGTCCGCTTCCGGAAGCATTCTGTTCGTAAACTTCGCCATTGATTTCCAGTTTTACGGCAGCCATAGGGTCAAGACCGTAGGCGACACTCACCATAAAACTAAGCAGACGGACATGCTGTTCCTGAGAGGCACTTTTCAGAACATCGCTGACAATGAAAGGAAGATCTTCCTGAGTCACCACCTCTTTTTTATCGCCCAATTCAATGATTCTCTCCGTTACTTTACGGGTTTGTTCCGGAGAGAGTTCAAGACCTAATTCCTCAAGATTTTTGAGAATATTTGCCTTTCCGCTGTTTTTGCCGAGCGCATACTCACGTTTCCTTCCGAAGCGTTCAGGAAGGAGGTCATTGCAATAGAGATTAGCCTTATTGTCTCCATCCGCATGCACACCGGCAACCTGAGTGAAGACGCTGTCTCCCGTGATGGGGCGGTTGGGAGGAATGGCGATGCCGGAATAATTCTCCACAAGACGGCTCACTTCATTCAGGCGCTCCTCAATGATATTTGTGCGAGCATTAAACTGATCCTTGAGAATTGCCTGCACACTTGCCAAAGGAGCATTGCCGGCACGTTCGCCCAATCCATTGACAGATGTATGAATGCCCCGGCAGCCACCAAGGACGGCAGCCAGCACGTTTGATATGGCGAGATCATAGTCATTATGGGCATGGAAGTCGAAATGAATGCCGGGATAGAGCTTCACCATTTTGCGCATGAAAAGGAGTAGCTCCAGAGGATTGAGTATTCCCAAAGTGTCGGGAAGCATAAACCGCTTCACGCCGCTATCCTTCAAGGCGTCAATCATATCAAAGACATACTGAGGAGAATTCTTTATTCCGTTGCTCCAGTCTTCGAGATATAGATTTACGTTTATGCCCATGTCGTGAGCCAAACGTATATTTCGCCTGACATCTTCAAAATGTTCTTCGGGAGTCTTTTTCAGCTGATTGCGGCAATGATTTTCCGAACCCTTGCAAAGCAGATTAATATTCACTCCTCCGCAATCGTTAATCCAGTTGAGGGAGGTTCCGTTGTCGACAAATCCGAGCACTTCAACTCGATGAAGCATACCGGCTTGGCGAGCCCATTTGCAAATGCGCCTCACAGCCTCTTTTTCACCGTCAGACACACGTGCGGAAGCCACTTCGATGCGGTCAACATTCAGATCCTGAAGAAGAGCTTTGGCAATCATCAGTTTTTCATGAGGCACGAAGCTCACGCCCGAAGTCTGCTCCCCGTCGCGGAGCGTCGTGTCCATGATTTCAATCTGAGCCGGATGACTATTCATTACTTAAGCTTTGGCGTTATGTTCATACTCCTCGGTCTTCTCCTTATTTTCAAGAAGGAAATCAATATCATCGAGGGCATTCATAAGGCAATATTTCTTATAACCGTTAATTTCAAATTTTTTGCTTTTGCCGGTAGCTTTGTTGGTAACGGTCTGATTCGGAAGATCCACTTCGACTTCTGTCTTTGGGTCAGACTTTATGGAGTCGAAAAGTTCAGCAAGAAACTCCTCGCTCACCACCACCGGGAGCACAAAGTTATTGAGTTCATTATTTTTGTGGATATCGGCGAAGAAACTGCTGATCACCACTCTGAATCCATAGCCGGCGATTGCCCAGGCAGCATGCTCGCGGCTTGAACCGCTACCGAAATTTTTGCCTGCAACAAGAATTTCGCCTCCATAAGTGGGGTCGTTGAGCACAAAGTCTTTATTTAGGGAGCCATCGGGATTATATCTCCAGTCGCGGAAAAGATTTTCACCAAAGAAGCTTTCTTCGCGGGTCGTCGCTTTCAGGAAGCGAGCAGGGATTATCTGGTCAGTATCGACATTCTCTAATGGGAGAGGCACACATGTGCTTGTTATGACATCGAATTTCTGTTTCATTTCTTTTGATTTTTGTCGGACAAGTCGGACAGGTCTGACAGGTCGGACTCGCCGGAATGGTTGGAAGATTTAGTTGAGGGTGCGGGGATCAGTGATGACACCGGTCACAGCAGCTGCTGCCGCAACGAGCGGACTCGCAAGAACCGTACGCGCGCCCGGACCCTGACGTCCTTCAAAATTGCGGTTAGAAGTGGAGACTGCAAGTTTACCTGCCGGAATCTTGTCGTCGTTCATGGCGAGACAAGCTGAACATCCCGGCTGGCGGATTTCAAATCCGGCTTCTTCCAGCACCTTGTCAATTCCCTCTTCCTTAATCTGGTCGAGCACCATCCAGGAGCCCGGCACAAGCCATGCAGTTACACCTTCGGCTTTCTTTTTCCCTTTGACAATAGATGCGAAAGCACGGAAGTCTTCGATACGACCGTTCGTGCACGCACCTAAGAAGATGTAGTCAACAGGAGTGCCAAGGAGTTTCTGTCCCGGTTTGAAGCCCATATAGTCGAGGCTTTTGAGGAAAGAAGCTTTTCCTGCCTCAGGGATAGAATCGAGCGAAGGAATTTCCTGAGTGATGCCCATACCCATACCCGGATTTGTGCCGTATGTGACCATAGGCTCGATATCTTCGGCTTTGAATGTAAGCTCTTTGTCAAAGACAGCGTCATCACCGCTTTTCAAGGTCTTCCAATATTCTACAGCCTTATCCCATTCTTCACCTTTGGGAGCATATTCTCTTCCTTTGATATATTCAAAAGTGGTTTCATCAGGGGCAATGAAACCTCCGCGAGCACCCATTTCGATTGAAAGATTGCAAAGAGTGAGACGTCCCTCCATAGAGAGATTGCGCACGGCGGACCCTGCATATTCCACAAAATAACCTGTCGCTCCTGAAGTGGTGAGTTTCGACATTAAATAGAGGGCAATATCCTTTGCAGTGACATCCTTACCTAATTCTCCTTCGATATTAATCCTCATGGATTTGGGTTTCTGCTGGAGGATGCACTGGGAAGCCATCACCATTTCCACTTCGGAAGTGCCGATTCCGAAAGCGACCGCGCCCATTGCTCCATGAGTGGATGTGTGGGAGTCACCGCAGACGATAGTCATGCCGGGGAGTGAAAGACCTCTCTCGGGTCCGACAACATGAATGATGCCGTTTTTGGGGTTGAGCATTCCGAAATGGTTGAGACCGAACTCCTCGGCATTTTTTGCAAGCGTATCCACCTGAGTCTTGCTCACAGGGTCTTCGATAGGCTTGTCCTGATCATGCGTGGGGGTGTTATGGTCAGGCATACAGAATATTTTTTCAGGGCGGAAACATTTAATTCCCCTTGCCCTCAAGCCGGCGAATGCCTGAGGACTTGTGACCTCATGGCAATAAAGCCTGTCGATATAAAGTTGTTCCGGACCATCCTCTACGTGCTGCACGACGTGCTGGTCCCAGATTTTGTCAAAGAGAGTATTTGCCATTTTTTACCTGTTGTTATTAAATTGAAAATTGTGATAGCTTTTTAGGCTGTAGGAGAGGCTAATAATTCTTATGAGGCTTATGAGGCTAATAATTCTTATGAGAATTATGAATCTTATAAATCTTATAATTCTTATGAGAATTATGAATCTTATGAATCTTATAAATCTTATGAATCTTATGAATCTTATAAATCTTATGAATCTTATAAATCTTATGAATCTTATAGATCTTATAATTCTTATAAAAATTATCTACATCCTTGAGCCTCGAGCCTTGAGCCTAAACCCTAAAGCCTAAAGCCTTTCATCAGTTTATCCATTTTCTCAGCTATGAGATTATTTGCCGGATTACCTATGCTTCCGAGATGAGTGTGAGCCACTTTTCTTGAAGGCTTATATGTGCCGTTCTGAACTGCCATGCCCACTTGCCTGTAAGCATCGCGGAAAGGCACACCTTCGAGCACGAGACGGTTGACATCTTCCACCGTGAAGATATAGTCATAACGCTCATCATCAAGGATTCCATCTTTCACCTCAATATGCTGAAGCATGAAGTCGGCTGTGTCGAGACAGTCTATAAGTTCGGTCGAAGCCGGGAAGACAATATCCTTCATCAATTGAAGATCGCGATTATAGCCTAAGGGAAGATTAGCGGTCAGAATGGCGAGTTCGTTGGGAAGAGACTGAAGACGGTTGCATTTTCCGCGCATGATTTCAAAGACATCAGGGTTCTTCTTATGCGGCATGATGCTTGAGCCGGTGGTCAGTTCATCGGGAAATTTGATAAATCCGAAGTTGGAACACATCCACATGCAGACATCCATTGCGAAATGACCGAGAGTGGAAGCAATGGCACCAATTGCAGCTGCCACAGCGCGTTCTGTCTTTCCACGGCTCATCTGTGCCGCTACGACATTATAATGAGGATTGGCAAAGCCGAGCAGCTGTGTGGTCATCTCCCTGTCAAGAGGGAAAGACGAGCCATAGCCGGCTGCCGAGCCGAGGGGATTCTGGTTGGCAATATTGAATGCTGCGATCAGGAGCTGCATGTCGTCGGTAAGCGCTTCAGCGTATGCACCGAACCACAGCCCGAAAGATGACGGCATTGCCACCTGAAGATGAGTGTAGCCGGGCATCAACTTATCCTTATGTTGCTCGGAAAGGGTCTGAAGACGTTTGAAAAGACGCTCTGTAGCAGTCGCTATGTTGCGTAACTCATCGCGGAAGAAGAGCTTCAGGTCAACGAGCACCTGATCATTACGTGAACGCCCGGAATGAATCTTTTTCCCGACGTCGCCCAGACGGGCTGTCAGGAGAAATTCCACCTGAGAATGCACATCCTCCACTCCGTCTTCAATGACGAATTCACCTCTTTCGATTGACTCTGCTATGTCCTCAAGGGCAGGGAGAAGCATATCGAGTTCTTCCTTTGAGAGGAGCCCTATGCTCTGAAGCATCTTTATATGTGCCATCGAACCTTGCACATCGTAGCGGGCAAGACGCAGATCAAGTTCGCGGTCTTTCCCGACAGTGAATTCTTCAATTATGCGGTCAGGCACGAAGCCTTTATTCCAAAGTTGTTTTGACTGTTTCAATTTCAAATTTCAATTTTCAAATTTCAAATTCTTAAGCAAGCGAGGATACTGGCGGAGGGCTTCGTCAATTTCATCAAGAAGGATGAATTCATCTGCTGTATGGGAACGAGAAGACTCTCCGGGACCCATTTTCAGGGAATTTATTCCATGCATCAGTGCCATGTCGGATGTCGTGGGGGAAACAAACGGGGTTTTTCCTAATGCGACAGCTCCCTTCACCAGAGGATGAGAAGCGGGAATGACTGAGGCGTGAACACGAGTGGAGCGCGGAGTGAGCTCAGACCATTTTACACTTTCACGAATCAGACCTACAGTCTCCTCATTAGAATAGGCATCAGTCGTTCGGACGTCGACTACGTATGTGCATTTATCAGGCACGACATTATGCTGTGTGCCTGCATTTATCATCGTCACGCTTACCTTCACGGGACCAAGAACTTCACTGACTACAGGAGTTGAAAATTTCCGCAGGCGTTCAATATCCTCCATAGCTCGGTAGATTGCATTTATTCCCTCATTGCGTGCCGCATGTCCGGATTTACCTTTGGCTACTGCATCAAACACGAGTAATCCGCGTTCTGCAATTGCAGGCTGCATACCGGTTGGTTCGCCGACGAGCACCATGTCAGGTGTCATTCCGGACTCTTTCAGGTGAGGAAGGAATGCGCGCATTCCATGTTCTCCCATCACCTCTTCGGCTGCCGTGATGGCAAGTATGAGATTGTAGGGGAGGGAAGTGTCGTTCATCAGATCAAGGAAAGAAGAGGCGAGGGTCACTCCGGAGGCACCTGCATCATTGCTTCCGAGTCCGAAAAGTTTTCCTTCCACTATGTCTGGTGAAAACGGATTTCGGGTCCATGAAGCAGCGGGGCGAACTGTGTCGTGATGGGAATTGAGCATCAGAGTCGGACGGGAAGAGTCGTAACCCGGTGCGACTGCCCAGACATTGTTATGGAGACGCCTGACATCGGAGACCCCCTGCGCTGTCAGCCATTCTTGCCAGATATCAGCCGTATCGCTTTCCTCACGGCTGGGGGAGGGGGTGGCAATAAGCTGTCTCAGAAGAGCGAGTGCAGCATAAAAACGAGGATGTCTTTGAACGTTTTCCATATCTCCTGTTTATTCAGTGCGTATGATAGTTCCTCCTTCGCTGTTGAGTGCATCAGCACGACAAATCCGCACTTCGGTCACACCTTTGGCAGCTGAATCAAGGGCATTATGTATTTTGGGAATCATACCTTTCGCTACGATACCCTCTTCACGAAGCTGCGGGAAGGTGGCAGCCGTCACGAGAGGGATAACCGAGTTGTCGTCGTTAATATCAGCCATAACTCCCGGTTTCTCGAAGCAGTATGTCAGACGGACCGGGGCAATACGTGAAGCTCCGATGGCTACGGCAGCAGCCACCGAATCCGCATTGCAGTTAAGAAGAGTGCCCTTTTCATCATGGCATATAGCACAGAACACAGGGACACAGCCGGCATTGAGCAACGCATTGATGAATGAATCGTTGACATTTCCCGGCTCAATATCGCCGACGAACCCATAATCGACAGGTACGGGAGAACGGCGTGTGGCAGGGATTACATTGCCGTCAGCTCCGGTGAGCCCAACTGCGTCACAGCCGAGCTTCTGCAGGAGGGAAACAATGCGTTTGTTTATCAATCCGGCATAGACCATAGTCACTATATCGAGTGTCTGGCGGTCAGTCACTCTTCTTCCGTCAATCATGTTAGCCTTTATTCCCAGTCCCTCGCTGAAACGGGTTGCTTCTTTCCCACCTCCATGCACGAGAATCTTTTTCCCCGGCATAGAGGCGAACTCTTTCAGAAATGATTCCAGGGCTTCCGGATTGTCGATTATATTGCCGCCGATCTTTACGACATTTATCATTCTTTCAACAGCCATTTGTTCAAAGATTTTCAAGAAGACGTTTGATGACAGTCTGTGCGGAGATCTCACGGTTGGCAGCTTCAGGGATAACGATGCTGCGTTCTGACTCTATGACATCGTCGGAAACAATCATGTTGCGTCGCACGGGGAGACAGTGCATGAAGAAAGCATTGTCTGTAAGAGCCATTTTCGCGGAATCCACAGTCCAGTTGCGGTCAGTCGAGAGCACTTTGCCGTAATTGGGATCCATGTAGGCTGACCAGTTTTTTGCATAAACGAAATCCGCTCCTTCGAGAGCCTTGTTCTGATCATATTCCACGATTGCTTTCCCTACGAATTTAGGATCAAGTTCATAGCCGTGAGGATGTGTGATGACGAAATCATAGTCGGTGGCATTCATCCATTCGGCAAAAGAATTGGGCACAGCCTGAGGTAACGCACGAGGATGGGGAGCCCATGTCATGACCACTTTAGGACGTGGTTTTGTCTTGAATTCCTCGATTGTGATAAGGTCGGCAAAACTCTGAAGAGGATGTCGTGTGGCAGCCTCCATACTGAACACGGGGCGTCCTGAATATTTTATGAACTGCTCGATCACCCTCTCTTCGTAGTCTTCCTTTTTATCTTTAAGACCGGCGAATGAACGCACTCCGATAATATCGCAATAAGAACCCATCACGGGAATAGCCTCAAGAAGATGTTCCGCCTTGTCGCCGTCCATGATGACACCACGCTCTGTCTCCAGTTTCCACGCTCCCTGATTAACGTCGAGCACCATCACATTCATGCCGAGATTCATGGCTGCTTTCTGAGTGGACAGACGTGTGCGCAGAGAGGAATTAAAGAAAATCATGAGGAGGGTCTTGTTCTTGCCCAACTCAGAAAAAGCAAAGCGGTCACGTTTGATTTGCGCGGCTTCTGCCAATGCAACATCAAGAGGACCTATATCAGCTACGCAGGTGAATTTTTTCATATATCTTTAACTTATTGCTTTTTTGAACTCAGAGAGGAATCGGTCAGCCTCTTTTTTTGACAGCGAGAGGGCAGGAAGAAGGCGCACTGTGAATTGTCCGGCACCACCTGTGAATATATTATGCTCGAAAAGAAGTTTCTTGCGCAATTCGCTTCCCGTGAAACCTTCGACTTCGAGACCTATCATAAGACCTTTGCCTCTGACATCAGTCACGCCAGGAATCTTTTTTAGTTCGGAGATGAGGTATTCGCCTACCTCCGCAGCGTTTTCTACGAGATTTTCATTCTCCATGACCTCAAGCACGGCAATAGCGGCTGCGCAAGCAAGATGATTGCCGCCGAAAGTCGTTCCGAGCATACCTTTTTTTGCTTCAATCTGAGGCGAAATCAGCACAGCCGCAGCAGGGAAACCGTTAGCAATTCCCTTTGCGCATGTAATCATGTCGGGACGAATGCCGGCATATTGATGTGCGAAGAATTTGCCGCTGCGTCCGTAGCCTGACTGAATCTCATCAAGGATAAGGAGAGTATCCGTGCGTTTGCATTCGTCGCTGAGGAATCTTAGGAATTCCTCGGAAGGCTCATGAATGCCGCTTACTCCCTGGATGCCTTCAATGATGACGGCAGCATATTCTCTCGACTCCAGCACAGTGCGCACGGCGTCGAAATCATTCAGAGGCACAAATGTAACATGGTCAGCAGTATTGAAGGGGGAGCGGATTGCGGGATTGTCAGTGACTGCAACAGCTCCCGATGTGCGCCCGTGGAATGCCTTGGAGAAGGCAAGGATATTGTCGCGTCCGGTGGTAAAGGAAGCGAGCTTGATTGCGTTCTCATTGGCTTCAGCGCCTGAGTTGCAAAGAAAAAGGGAGTAGTCGGGGTAGCCGGATGCTTTCCCCAGTTTTTCAGCAAGGACTGACTGGAGAGAATTCAAGACAGAATTGGAATAGAATCCCAGTTTGGCAACCTGATCAGACACAGCCTTCACATAGTGTGGATGAGCGTGTCCGATAGAAATAACGGCATGACCTCCGTAGAGGTCAAGATAATCGGTGCCGTCGGCAGTGAAAACGTGTGAGCCTTTGCCGTTGACCGGCTCTATGTCGTATAGGGAATAAACGTCGAAAAGGGTCATGGAAATCAATATTAAATGTCAGAAAGCCGAAGGTTTAAGTCGGAGACCTGTGCGCTGATCTATTCCGAGCATGATATTCATGTTCTGAACAGCCTGTCCGGAAGCTCCTTTGAGGAGATTGTCTTCAGCACATGTGATAAGAAGCATATCTCCGTGTTTTTCAACATGGATTATTGCCTTATTAGTGTTGACTGCCTGCTTGAGGTCAATGGGATTGTCGCTCACGACAGTAAAGGGAGCGTCAGCATAGAAATCCTTATACAGCCTGACTGCCTCTTCTTTAGATAATGAGGAATGAAGGGTGGTCACGGCAAAGATGCCACGCGGGAAGTCGCCTCTCATGGGGATGAAGTTGATGCGTGCGGAATTTCCGGGCTGCAACTTGTTGAGGGTCATTCCGATTTCCTTGAGGTGCTGATGAGTGAAAGGCTTATATACGGATATATTGTCATTACGCCAGCTGAAATGTGTGGTAGCAGCGGGTTTGACGCCTGCTCCGGTAGAGCCGGTAAGGGCAGTTATATTTATGTCGCTGTTTTCAGGAAGCATTCCGGCAGCCGCCAGCGGAAGGAGAGAGAGCTGCAGGCAAGTGGCAAAACATCCCGGATTGGCTATGGAATCAGCTTCAGCAATACGCTTGAGGTTGACTTCAGGCAGCCCATATACATAACCGTTGCTTTCATCACGGAAATCCTGTGCAAGATCAATGACTTTCAGTCCGTCGGGACGCCGGTTCTCTTCCCAGAATTTTCGGCTTGCCCCGTGAGCGGAGCAGAGGAAGAGGATGTCAATATTTTCCAGAGGGTGAGAATCGGAAAAGATAAGGTCTGTTTCGCCAAGCAACCCGGAATGAACAGCCGTGACAGACTGTCCGGCATTACTTGATGAATGTACAAATTCTATTGTGACCTCCGGATGATTTATGAGGAGGCGCAGGAGTTCGCCGGCAGTGTAGCCGGCGCCTCCGATGATACCAATTTTTTTCACTTATTCAGCTTTCCCGTTTTTAACCTGATTGTTATGATAAATCTTCATCTGGTTGCCGAGAATCTTAGTGAATCCCTTCACGTCGTCGGCAGTCCAAGCCTTGTTGACTTCGCCGTATTCACCGAAATCGGTCTTCATAAGGTCAAACGGAGAATCCACACCCACGAGAGTATAAGAATAAGGACGGAGCATAATCTCAACAGTGCCTGTCACGTTTCTCTGAGAGCTTTCCAGCATCTTTTCGATGTCGCGCATGACGGGTTCGAGATACTGAGCTTCGTGGAGGAACATTCCGTACCATGTGCCAACCTGGTCTTTCCAATACTGCTGCCATTTTGTGAGGGTATGTTTCTCCAGCATTTTGTGGGCAGCGATTATGAGGATCGGACCGGCAGCCTCAAAGCCGACACGACCTTTGATGCCGATGATTGTGTCGCCGATGTGCATGTCGCGTCCGATTCCGAAACGAGAGCCTATTCTCTCCACTTCGCGGATTGCCTCGACCTTGTCAGAATATTCTTTACCGTTTACGGCAGAAATCTCACCTTCCTTAAAGGAGATGGTCAGCTTTTCGGGCTCGGTGGCAGTCACCTGTGAAGGATAAGCCTCTTCAGGAAGAGTCTGATCGGAATGGAGGGTTTCCTTGCCGCCTATCGACGTGCCCCAGAGCCCTTTATTGATGGAATATTCAAGTTTTTTGAAGTCAGCCTCATAGCCGTGTTTCTTCAGATAGTCGATCTCATATTCGCGGGTGAGTGTGAGGTCGCGTGTGGGAGTGATAATTTCAATTTCAGGAGCGAGAATCTGGAAAGTAAGGTCGAAGCGCACCTGATCATTTCCGGCGCCGGTTGAACCGTGAGCGATAGCATCTGCGCCGATTTTCTTGGCGTATTCGATTGTGGCAATAGCCTGGAAAATGCGCTCAGAGCTGACTGAGATAGGGTATGTGCCATTACGGAGGACATTTCCGGCAACCATATATTTTATGCTCTTGTCGTAATAATCCTGAGTAATATCGAGAGTGGCATGAGAGGCGGCACCGAGGCGTTTTGATTTGTCGGCAATCACTTTAAGCTCCTCTTCAGAGAAACCGCCGGTGTTAGCGATAGCTGTATGCACCTCATATCCGAGGTCTTCAGAAAGATATTTTACAGCGAAAGATGTGTCGAGACCTCCGCTAAAAGCGAGGAGAACCTTCTTTTTTTTGTTTTCAGACATAATGAATCGATTTCAGTGAGTGAATGAATAAATGAGAAAAGAGAAAGAATCAGTGTTCCACTCTTTTGAGGTGGAGAAGCTTATTGATGCTGTTTTTGACCTTCATAATGTAGGGATTGGGACGGTCTTTCTCGGGGAGAGGCTGCTGAGGGTCGAAGAGCATACCCGTGCAAAGGCACATTCTTCTGTTATTACGCTGAAGGATGTCGTAATTTTTGCAGCCTTCGCATCCACGCCAGAACTCCTCGTCGTCAGTAAGCTCTGAAAAAGTAACGGGTTTATAGCCCATTCTTGAATTAAGCTTCATGACCGGGAGAGAAGTTGTGATGGAGAAGAGTTTGGCAAACGGAAATCGAAGTCGAGCCAGCTCGAAAGTTTTCGCCTTGATGGCGCCGGCAAGGCCAAGATGGCGGTATTCTGGGTCGACAATCAAACCGGATGTAGCCACGAAATCGCCGTGTCCCCAGCTCTCGATGTAGCTGAAACCGACGAGGCGATCGCCATGAAGTGCCACCACGCTTTTACCGCTATTGATTTTCTGAGCGATATATTCGGGTGTACGTTTTGCGATACCTGTGCCACGCTGCAGAGCGGATTCGTAAATAAGCCTGACGATGAGGTCGGCATATTTAGCTTCTGCCGGTTCTGCGAACTTGACAGTGATGTCTTTTTTGTCCATTTTTAGGAAATTGTTCCGAATAAGATTGTATAAAAATTAATTAAAAAGACGGGAACACTCCCGCCATTCTTCTAAAACAAACCCAAGAAATCGTAATGATTTGAAGAGTTACCTGTAGAAAATTTGACAAAATTACAAATAAATATTGAGATATAGAAATTAAAGGATTAAAATATGGAAAAAAGCTGTATTGGGCTCATTAGGCTCGAGGCTCGGGGCTCAAGGCTCGAAGATTTAATTTATAAGAATCATAAGAATCATAAGATTTATCTCGCGCCTAAAGCCTTAATAATTTTTTTGATAAAAATGCGGAGATTATTTGGAGGAATGAAGGAAAATTTATAATTTTGCAGCAAATAAACGGAAAGAATGGAAAAATGCATAAATATACGCGGTTGGTGGCGCATCGGTGATAAACTCCGATGGCATTGATTGTGTGAATGCATAAGCAGTCCGAACATTCCGGAAAACAATCAAAAATATAATCACTTCAACATATAGCCGTCGGAAATATCCTCCGTCGGCTTTTTTTATTGTAATTGATAAGACAGACATATATATGGTAAAAAAGATTATCGACCCTTTCCTTCCGGTAGATGAGGAGGGGTATTACGGACAATTCGGTGGGTCATACATCCCGGAGATTCTCCATTCAAATGTAGAGCGTCTTAAGGAAGCATTTGAAAAATATGCGGATGATCCTGAATTTAATGCCGAGTATGAACAACTGCTTAAAGATTACGTCGGACGTCCGACTCCTCTTTATCATGCGAAGAGACTCTCAGAGCATTTCGGCACCAATATCTATCTTAAAAGAGAGGATCTGAACCATACAGGTGCTCATAAAATCAACAATGCAATTGCAAGCGTGCTGCTTGCCAAAAGAATGGGCAAGACACGTATCATAGCTGAGACGGGCGCCGGACAGCACGGTGTGGCAGTCGCTACGGTATGCGCCTTGATGGGTCTTGAATGCGTGATATATATGGGTGCTACAGATGTTGCACGCCAACAGCCTAACGTAGAAAGAATAAAGATGTTGGGTGCGGAAGTACGTCCGGTGACGTCAGGCAATATGACCCTGAAGGATGCCACTAACGAAGCGATACGCGACTGGTGTTGCAATCCGCAGGACACGTTCTATGTCATAGGCAGCACGGTTGGTCCGCATCCTTATCCTCAGATGGTGGCTCGTTTCCAGTCGGTCATAAGCCGGGAGATACGAAAACAGCTTAAGGAACAGACCGGGAGCGAACTTCCGAATTATGTAGTGGCTTGCATAGGAGGAGGCAGCAATGCCGCCGGAGCTTTCTATCATTTTCTCAAAGAACCGACCGTAAAATTAGTTGCTGCCGAGGCAGCCGGACTTGGAATTGATACTGAAGAGAGCGCTGCTACAATCAAGTTAGGACGCGAAGGGATTCTTCACGGGTCAAGAACGCTCGTAATGCAGACAGAAGACGGTCAGATCACAGAGCCATATTCAATCTCAGCAGGTCTTGACTATCCCGGTGTCGGTCCGCTTCATGCTTACCTTGCTACAAGCGGCAAAGCAGAAGTATTGGCAGTGACTGATGACGAAGCTTTGGAGGCTGCCTATCTGCTGACACGCATGGAGGGTATAATACCTGCATTGGAATCGGCACACGCACTTGCCGTCTTGGGTCAGAAGAAATTCGGAAAGGATGATGTGGTGGTCATTAACGTCTCAGGAAGAGGGGATAAGGATATGCAGACATATTTGGGAGTTAGGTGATTGGGTGGTTAGGTGGTTTGGTTTTTAGGCAATAGGCAATAGGCAATAGGCATTAGGCTCTTAACCGCATAACCGCATCACCCTTTAAGCGTTTAACCGATTAACCCTTTAATAAAGATATAATTGTGGAACTACGACAGAAACTAACGACCTTGCCGGCTGACTTGGAGACACCGGTGGGTCTATATCTAAAGATACGAGATCTTTATCCCTGCTCGGCACTTCTTGAAAGTTCCGACTATCACACATCGCAAAACTCAGTGTCGCTGATAGGAGTTGATCCGATAGGATCGTTCACGGTGGTCAATGAGCGAATCAAGGTGCTTTATCCTGACGGTAGCGAAAGCGATTCTCCGGCAGAAAAAGTCACTGATGCTCTTAAAAATTATATACAGACCTTCAAAGGATGTGTCCCGGAAGGAGGATTATTTAACGGACTGCTTGGATTTACGGCTTATGATGCAGTCAGATATTTCGAGCCGTCAGTGCCAATCCGGAAGCGTGAAGAAAAGCTTGCCGACATCCCTGACATGCAGTATCTTCTCTATCGCTTCATAATACAGATGAATCATTTCCGTAATGAAATGACCATCATCGAGAATATTCCGGAAGGGGAAGAAAGCCGAAGCGAGGAGCTTATATCAATAATACGCAACAACAATATAGCTCTCTATCCTTTCAAGGCAAAAGATGATCTTGAGTCGCCTGTCACGGATGAAGAATACATCGAGATGGTGAAGCGAGGTATAGCACATGCCAAAAGGGGAGATGTGTTTCAGATTGTGCCGTCGCGCCGTTTCTCTCAAGGATTCACCGGAGATGAATTTAATGTCTATCGAGCTTTGCGCTCGGTGAATCCTTCTCCGTATCTGTTCTTTTTCGACTTCGGAAGTTTCAAAGTCTTCGGTTCTTCGCCTGAAACTCATTTCAGGGTTACGGCAGACCGCAAGGCATATATCGACCCGATAGCGGGTACGTTCAGACGTACAGGTAATGACCGCAAAGACCATGAACTTGCAGAGCAACTTCTGAAAGACCCGAAGGAGAATGCCGAACATATCATGCTTGTCGACCTTGCCAGAAATGATCTCAGTCGGGAAGGAGGAAAAGTTAGTGTGGAATATCTAAAGCAGATTCAATTCTATTCACACGTTATCCACATGGTGAGCCGTGTTGTGGCAGAACTTCCTGAAAATGCCGACGTCTACAAACTGTTTGGAGAAACCTTGCCGGCAGGAACCCTGAGCGGAGCTCCGAAGGTGAGAGCCATGCAGCTTATAAATGAGATAGAGCCTCACAGCCGCGTCACTTATGCCGGATGTATAGGCACCTTCGGCTTTGACGGCTCCATCAATCAGGCTATCACCATCAGAAGTTTCCTTAGCAAAGACAATCGTCTCTATTCTCAGTCAGGAGGTGGTGTCGTGGCACGCTCCGTACCGGAAAACGAGCTTCAGGAGACTAAGAATAAACTCGGGGCTTTGGTGAAGGCTGTGAAAATGGCTGAATCGAGATTTTAAAAGAATTGGTATTGAAATAATGCAGAAAAGAGATGAAAATTCTGATACTTGACAACTACGATTCCTTCACTTACAATATAGTCCATGCTGTGAGAGAAGCAGGGATAGAACCTGACGTGGTGCGCAATGATAAGATAACTTTGCCTGAAATAGAGAAATATGACAAGATAATCATATCACCCGGACCCGGCATTCCTTCTGAAGCGGGCATCCTTATGGATATGCTTAAGGAATATGCGGGAAAGAAACCAATCTTCGGAGTCTGCCTCGGACATCAGGCTATAGGAGAGAATTTCGGAGGGAAACTGGAAAATCTGGAAGATGTATATCACGGGGTTCAGACGGAGGCTTTCCTCACTTCTCCGGATTATATTCTGGAAGGGATGGGAGAGAAGTTCCCGATCGGTCGTTATCATTCATGGATTGTGAGTGACGAGGATTTACCGGATTGTCTGGAGGTGACATCGCGTGATGCTGAGGGCAGGATAATGTCAATGCGCCATAAGACACTTGACATACACGGCGTGCAATTTCATCCTGAATCACTCCTGACTCCTGACGGAACGAAGATAATCAATAATTTTCTCTTTCATTGTTGAGGCATTAGGCATTAGAAATTGGGCATTAGGCATTTTAAGTTGAGCCTGCGAAACGTAAATATTTAATATATGAATAAGATTTTATCAAGTCTGTTCGAGCATAAGAGTCTGACTCGCGAGGAAGCCCGCGATGTCATGCTCAATATTGCCGACGGAAAATATAACGACAATCAGTTGTCAGCCTTCATGACTGTCTATCTGATGCGAAGCATTACCCCTGAAGAACTTACCGGCTTCCGCGACGCCATTCTTCAGCGTAGGGTCGAGATAGATCTCGGAGAGCCGAATGCCCTTGATATCGTAGGGACCGGCGGCGACGGTAAAAATACATTCAATATCTCTACGGCATCATGTTTCGTAGTGGCAGGAGCCGGAAGAAAGGTTGTGAAGCATGGCAACTATGGCGCCAGTTCAGTGTCAGGAGCCTCAAACGTGCTTGAACAGCATGGAGTGAAATTCACTTCCGACCAGGACCGTCTGCGCCGTTCGCTTGAAGAAAGCGGAGTGGCATTTCTTCACGCTCCGTTTTTCAGCCCGGCATTGAAGAGCGTAGGACCCGTGCGCCGTTCGCTCAAAATGAGGACATTCTTCAACATGCTCGGTCCTCTTGTGAATCCTACGTTGCCGAAGAATCAGTTGTTGGGTGTGTATAACCTGAAACTTATGCGTCTTTACCGTTATATTGCCCAGAACGAAGGAATCAACTGCACAATAGTGCATTCACTTGACGGATATGATGAGATTTCGCTGACGTCACCTTTCAAAGTGGTAACCACTGAAAGTGAGAGATTGCTTGATGCGGAAGCGTTAGGACTGACATGGTGCTACCCCGAAGAACTTTATGGAGGGGATACGGTAGAAGCCGCAGCCAAAGTGTTTGACGAGGTGCTCAACGGAGAAGCGTCAGAAGCAAAGCATGACTGTGTGGTTGCGAATGCAGCTTTCGGACTTCTGACCCTTGAACCGGAATTAGGTATTGAGAGAGCCGTCAAGGAGGCAAGAGAATCACTTGACAGCGGAGCTGCTCTTGACAGATTCCGCAAATTTGTGGAGTTGAATTCCTGACAGTCATGGGAGAAAATATTCTACAGAAAATCGCGGCTACGAAGCGTGCCGAAGTTGAAGCAATGAAGCGCATCCTCTCTTTAAGGACAATGGAGGAGTTGGCAGCTGCAGATTGCCGTAAGGGTCTTTCCATGAAGGATTCAATTCTTAGTGGAAGCGGAATTATAGCTGAACATAAACGACGTTCACCCTCAAAAGGAGAAATCAACCCGATGAGCGAAGTGAGTGTGATAGCAGAGACTTATGCCGGGGGAGGAGCATCCGCAATGTCGGTGCTGACAGATACACCTTATTTCGGGGGGAGTCTTACAGATCTCGCTGTCGCAAGGAAGGCAGCACCATCGCTTCCGCTGCTGAGAAAAGAATTCATTGTGGATGAATATCAGTTGTTGCAGGCTGTGTTGTTTGGAGCGGATGCTGTGTTGCTGATAGTAGCCATGCTCCCCGCAGAGGATATATGGGACCTTAACGAGTCGGCTCATCGTCTGGGTTTGCAGACGCTTGTCGAAATACACTCTGAAGAAGAGATTGCAGCCATACCTTCCGATGCAGACATGGTCGGAGTGAACAACAGGGATCTGACTTCATTTGTAACCGACATAGAGAATGCCTCGCGGATAATTGACAGTCTGCCGAAAGGTGCAGTCAAAATAGCGGAAAGCGGCATACGCACTGCGACAGATATGGTCAAACTCCGCGATCGTGGTTTTGACGGATTCCTGATAGGGGAAGCATTTATGTCGACAGAAAATCCGGGTTTGACATTGCGCCGTTTTGTTGAGTATGAGGCTGAGACACGCCTGAAAAAATGACTGAAATGCTAATAAAGGTATGCGGAATGAGGGATAGTTTAAATGTGGCTCAGGTGGCTGCGGCACGTCCCGATTATATGGGTTTTATTTTTTATCCTCCCTCTCCGCGGGATTGCAGCGGAACGGATCCTTCCGTGGTGAGACAGCTTCCTTCCGAAGTGACGCCTGTGGCAGTGACGGTCAATATGGACACAGCCTCAATACTGAGGCTGACTGATAAATATGGTTTCCGGATCGTGCAGCTCCATGGAGATGAATCGCCGGAAATGTGTGGTAACCTCAAGCGAGAGGGTCTGACCGTCTTCAAGGCAATAGGGATTAAGGATGAAGAAAGCCTGCGAAAGATTAATGAATATGAGGGATGTGTGGATATGTTCGTGTTTGACACTTCATCAGCAGCCCGGGGAGGAACGGGGAAAAAATTCGACTGGAACCTGCTTGAGCGCTATTCAGGGACAACTCCTTTCCTGCTGAGCGGAGGAATTTCGCCGGAGGATGCATCTCTTATAAAGAAGTTCAGTCATGACAGAATGGCAGGAATTGATTTAAACAGTAAATTTGAGTCGGCACCGGCAATAAAGGATGTGGCTCTCTTAGGAAATTTCATTAAACAGATAAAGATATGAACAGATTGCAGCAACTGCTCGACATAAAGAAAAAAGATTTGTTGTCAGTATATTTCACTGCCGGCTTTCCGGATATTGATTCTACCGGAGAGGTTATAGATGCCCTTTGTGAAGGAGGAGCAGATATGATAGAGGTGGGTATTCCTTTCTCTGATCCTATGGCGGATGGTCCTGTGATTCAGCACAGCGGTTCCACAGCTCTTAAGAACGGTATGACTCTGAGGCTACTTCTTGATCAGGTGGAGGAGGCAAGGAAGCGAAACCCTGACACTCCGTTTATTGCCATGGGTTATATAAATCCGATAATGCAGATGGGGGTTGAGAATTTTTTCAAGCGAGCTAAAGAAGCGGGCATAGACGGTGTCA
This sequence comes from Muribaculaceae bacterium, assembly GCA_029062985.1. Classification (GTDB taxonomy): domain Bacteria; phylum Bacteroidota; class Bacteroidia; order Bacteroidales; family Muribaculaceae; genus Lepagella. The sequence continues at coordinate 1,798 of JAIDPA010000093.1, read as the reverse complement.
TTATTCCAGACCTTCCCTTCTCCAATTATATAAATGAATATAAGGAGTTGAGCCGAAAATATGATTTGCCTATGATAATGCTCATAACGCCTGAGACGAGTGAGGAACGCATACGTCTTATTGACGAGCATTGCGACGGTTTCATTTATATGGTGTCAGTCGCTTCCACTACCGGAGCACGCGATCGTTTCACGGACGAGCAGGTGGCATACTTCAAGCGTATAAATGATATGAACCTGAAGCATCAGCGCCTCATAGGGTTCGGCATATCAAACAAGGGAACTTATGATGAGGCATGTCGCTATAGCAGCGGAGCCATAATAGGGTCGCAGTTTATCAAATGTCTTGAGGCAAATCCGACTCCTAAAGAGGCAGTAGCCGATCTGTTGCAAAAGATAGGTCGCTGAAGAAAATACTGTCATGCGACAGACAGATGAAGAATTTAAAATTCCTGGGATATAAAACTGTGCTTTTATATCCCGGGAATTTTAAATTCTTTTCTAAAGCAGGAAATCTTCGATATTTTCCGGAGTAATAACTGTGAAACTTGAATTCGGATAGGCATTGGCAAATTGGGAGGGAATTTTAGTGTCTTTTTTACGAGGATTCCATTTAATCTCAAAAGCAGAGATCTCCCCGTTTTCCTCTTCAATAAGATCTATCTCCTTTTGTTGAGTTGAGCGCCAAAACCAAACTGAAGCAAAATCGCGGTTATATCTATGCCTTTTAATACGCTCACTAACCACATAGTTTTCCCATAAGGCACCAATATCTTGACGAAGTTCGGGTTGTCGGAAATCTCCAATCACAGTGTTTCGAATACCTAAATCATAAAAATATATCTTTTTGCTATTCTTAAGTTCATTACGTAAATTTCGAGAGAAACTGCCTAATCTAAATATAATAAAACTTTTCTCTAAAATATCAATATATTTTTCTACTGTCTTAGGATCGAGGTCTATAAGCATCCCTATTTCTCTGTAAGATATTTGATCTCCAATCTGATGCGCAAGTGCTTGAAGAAGTTTTGTCATTTTTTCAGATTTCAGGATGCCATCAAGTTGCAGAATATCTTTATAAAGATAACTGTCGGATAGCTCTTTCAAGACCTCTTTCTCATCTCCCTTAGAAATGACAACTTCAGGATAGTATCCATAAATCAGCCGATGAGGGAGGAGTCTTTTTTCTGTAATTAGATCAGAATGGTCAACCATTTCTTTGAAAGTCAGAGGAAACATTTGATACTCTCTCTTCCTGCCGGTTAAAGATTCACTTACTTTTGAAGCTAATTCAAATGAAGAGCTACCGGTAGCGACAACTTGAATATGGTCGACATTATCAGCTATTAATTTGAGCTTTAATCCAATATCGGATATTCTTTGAGCCTCATCAAGAATGAAAAAATCTTTCCCTGCCAACATATTTTTTAATCTTGTGGAAGTAATGTTGCTTAAGATTTTTTCCACATCCGGATCATCTCCATTCAACCACATTACCTTATTTTTCCCGGAAAAAATTTCTTTTAATAGAGTGGATTTACCCACCTGACGAGCACCCATAATAAGAATCACTTTTCGTCTTCCTATCTGATTTTCTATTAATGGTAATAATTCCCTTCGTATTGTATTCATAGGTTTGAGACAATTTATGCTTGAATATGAGAGGATTCAGTTTCTGAATCTTTAGGCTGACGATAAGCTTGTAAAGTCAGAGTTAAGCTTACGTAAATAGTCTTATGCAAAAGTAATGCTATTATTTAAAATTTCTATGAATTTCTATTGAAATTATATAGGAATCC
>JAIDPA010000092.1 GCA_029062985.1 Muribaculaceae bacterium | reverse complement strand
AGCTATGATAGCTAAAATAGCTATGATAGCTATAAATCTAATAAAATTTTAAAAATCAAAGATTATGTTAGCAGCTACGTTCCAGGCGTTCGTATTAAGCTTCATTCCTGCGGGAGAACTCTCTTTCACAGAATTACCGAGTCCGAAACGATAGCCTGCCGTAAGCTGAATAAAGTTGACTATATCTATACCTATTCCCACGTCCCAACCGGGTTGAAAGGTTTTTGCAGAAAGAGGGACGGCATCTTTATGATCGAGACGGAACATAAAGGACGGACCTGTATAGAGAAGGGGAGCAACGAGGTTGTTGGTCTTGGATAAATAGAATTTATATTTCAGATGCAAAGGCACTTCTATAAAATTTCTACCGAATGAACGTGTGACGCCGTCAGCATTCCGTAGCTGAGTATTATAACGGGTATATAAAACAGCTATATCGGGAGCAAAACCGTTCTTCTCGGATTGCCATTCGAGGAGGAGACCTCCGCTAAAACCGCTTCTGTTCTTTAAGGAGAAATCGGGAGCATCTTTAAGCGATGCCTTAGCAAAGACACCTCCGAAACGGAACCCATAACGAAGTTGAGCCTCTCCAGACAAATGAGTCAATAATAAAAAGACAAAAATAATCAGAATGCCGTATTTCTTCATTTCTTAATGATTTAATTCGCAAAAGTAATCAATTATTTTAATTCATCCTCGTTATCCGTTGAATCTTTATCTTTTGCAGCCGGAACTCCGGTAGCAGTTGCGCTTTGGGGAGTAGCAGCCAGATCGGCAGGAAGTATTCTTGACCAGCGAGAGAATATTAACACGAGCACCGAGAGCACTAAAATAGTAATTGCTGTGGAATGAAGCATATTCCCCAATCCGACAAGCGGACTAACTGTAGCTCCGAATACGTAGCCCATCAATCCTATCAGGGCAGAGGCATCTCCGGCACATTGTCGTCCCTCATTCATAGCGAGAGTATTTCCCACAGTGAAGAGCATTCCGAGACAGAACAGCATCGGGAGATTCAATACTTCATACACCCAGACGTTATTGACCGTATAGAAACAGATGAATTGCGCGACTGCTACCGCCATCAACCCTCTGCCGCCATATACCACAGCATTTTTTAAGGGTTTGAACCGAAGGGCAACCATTGACCCGAAAGCCACAAACAGGGCATTGAAACCCATGAATAATCCGAACTGAAGCTGAGTGAAGCCGTAGTGGTCCTGAATTATGAACGGGGCAGAAGAGATATAAGCAAACAATACTCCCAGGGCTGTGCCCTTGAGCATCACGTGAATCACAAAATGACGGTTGCGGGAAAGGATGACATAGTTTTTGAAGGCAGCTCCGAAATGTCCCTTAACTCTGCGTGAGGGGGGCAGCGATTCTTTGAAAGCGGGAGTGAGGAGAAGGAGCATTGCACTGAATCCAAACAGAATCCAGAAAATTCCCTGCCAGCCAACTGAACGAGCCACAAGACCGCCTATTACGGGAGCACTTGCAGGGGCAAATCCATTGATGGCACCCACGAGCGCCATTACTTTTGCAAGCGCTCTTCCTTTATACAGGTCGGCTGGAATGGTGCGTGCCAGAAAATAACCGCCGGATGCTCCGAGACCCTGCACGAGACGCCACCAAATAAATACGTGTATAGTCTTTGACCACACACTGCAGACAGCACCTATGCAAAACACAATCAGCGCCCCTATCAGGATTGGTTTGCGACCGAACCGATCGCTTAACGGTCCGAGTATCAGTTCGCCGAAGCCGAGTCCTATCATACCGAATGTGAGACCGAGCTGCACGGTGGAAGTAGTCGTATGGAAAGAGCGTACCATCTCAGGCAATGTCGGCAGATACATGTCGTTGACAAACGAACCGAAGGCACTGAGCAGGACAAGGTATATTATGAGGAATACGTAGTAGCCTCCTGAAGGGGATTGTGCAGTAGCAGGAGAAGAAGGCGTGGAAGAATTAACACTCATGTTTTTACAGATTGGAATTTATGTTGGTAGGGAGAAGAGTCTAAAATAAAAACAATATCGAGATTGGATAGGTTCAGATAGGAAATAAGAAGAGAAAAATGACGTTTATTTTATATTAAAGACTATGATTATCTTTATGAGATAAAAATTTATTCAACTTTCGCATGTTCAAGTTGAGTCTGCGAAACTTTAAATAACTCAATATATGGCAACGACAGTACTTACACCAACACAACGTGAACTACTCAAACTTTTTGCTTATGATCATAGTGAAGAATTTGCAGTAGAATTGAAAAAAATAATAAATAATTATTTACAATCGATCATTGATGCTGAGTCAGAAAGATTATGGGAAGAAGGAATACTTGATCAAGAACGTTTAGATGAAATTCGTAAAGAAGATCTTCATGCAACAATGAGAAATTATGGATCGGTTGGTGCTTGATACAAATGTATTGATACAAATAATGCCCTTGAGAAGCAAATACCGAATATTATGGGATAAAATTTCGGAGGGTAAATATGAAATTTGCTTATCGAATGAGATATTGGAGGAATATGAGGAAATATTACAAGCTAAAACTTCGACATTATTTGCTTCAACAATCATAAAAAGATTAATTAATAATACGACCTCTGTATTTG
>JAIDPA010000091.1 GCA_029062985.1 Muribaculaceae bacterium | reverse complement strand
CTGCGGCCTCATGAGTCCCACCAGCGCCACCGGATGGAAGTGGCTCGCAGATATTATGACGGCATACGTCATCCCGAGATATGGCTTCCGTCACGTCCGGATAAGGAGGAAGAAAATGTCTGGCATATTTTTCCGGTATTCACAGAAAGACGCGACGAACTCCAGGCTTATCTCAAGGATAAAGAGATACAGACCCTGATCCACTACCCCATCCCTCCCCATAAACAGAAATGCTATCCGGAATGGCACACACTCTCCCTACCCGTGACGGAGAAAATACATTCCTGCGAACTTTCCCTTCCCATCTCCCCTGTCATTACAGACGAAGAGGCAGACCGCGTCATTTCCGCTATCAACTCATTCCCCTTAACTATTTAAATTCCAATCATTAAAACCTCAGACTCGCGCCTTGAGCCTCCAGCCTCACACCTTGAGCCTCGGGCCTTGAGCCTTGAGCCTTGAGCCTGAAAAAACGCAGAAATTTTGTTCAGGGTATTGACTTATAACAACTTTTGTTTTAATTTTGCATTTTGATATGCCCATACAGAAGTCCGCCTCGGTGGGGTAAAGTGTGGTGGGTATCAAGACAGCCGCAGAGGCGGCTGCTCAATAATTTTGGAAAAGCGTTTATCTACGCAGATTCTTGATTTACAGAAATTCTCGCAAAATTTCATCTCTGTCAAGGATGTTGCAACGATAGATGCCCGTGGTTATGTAATAGTATGCTTCAGCTCCGGATTTCTTTTTGAAATCTGTGCTGTCCTGCTATCTGCATATATAAGCGTGGGCTTCTGCGTTGCCGTCCAACAGAGAAAGGCAATGCGAGAAGCCACTGTAAGGAGGACGGCAACAGATACAGTCTCCTGCGCTTTTTTGTTTCATTTATGCCTAACATTGTGCTGACGAGAGGAGACCTGATGCACAGCTCTTAATCTATCTTTTTATGCGCAGGTTACTTTTACTTTCTATTCTGCTGACGGTGATGACTGCTTACGCAAGACAGATTTCACCTCAGGAGGCTGCCTCCGTAGCTTCTGAATTTATAAATTCACGGACCCCCCTTACCCGTTCGGCTGACACTGCGGTCAGAGTGAGCGAAAATGCTGATGATGCAGCTCCTCAGCCCTACTACGTATTTAATTCCGAAAACGGAAACGGCTTCGTAATCGTCTCCGGCGACGACCGTTATTCAAAAATCCTCGGTTACTCCGACCGCGGTTCTTTCAGCTTCAATAACCTCCCTCCCCAGCTGAAGGCTATGCTCGACAATTTCGCCAAGAAAAGCACCGACACCTCAGCTTCTACGTCTGTCCATCCCTCCTGGTCTAAGAAATTATCTACTCGTGCTGATGAGACTGTTAAACTCTACCCTACAGCTGAGTGGGGTCAGGGTTATCCTTTCAACGCTCTTACTCCTAAGCAAGAAAGTTGGGAAGACAATGCTCCGGCAGGATGTGTTGCTACAGCGATGGCTATCACCATGCAGTATCATCAGTGGCCTGACTATACCCGGGGCGGAGAGGCTGTAGACTTTTATTTCCCCGATGAAAAATTTGATTTCGATAACTATACAATCGACTGGGAAGCGCTAAAAGATAAAGAGAACCCTAAATTTAATGATGAAGCTGCCAAACTTCTCTACAGTGCAGGAGTAGCTGTACACATGATGTTTGGTCCGAAAGAGAGTGGGTCTGAGGTTTGGGCTGTAAGTCATAAGCTTATAGAATATTTCACCTATGCGAAGGGCTGTGAATATATTGAACGAGATATGTTCAATGAAGAGGAATGGAACTCTATTTTGCGTCAACAGTTAGATGAAGTAGGACCGGTCATTTATAGCGGAGCTGGCAGTGGCGCTCATTGTTTCGTAATTGACGGTTATGACAACGAAGGACTCTATCATGTGAATTGGGGTTGGGATGGCAATGCCAATGCCTTTTATACTCTTGATTTCTCAATTGCTAATGACACACATTACGAGGAAAATCAAGGTATGATCATCAATATTAAGCCCGATAAGGAAAGAAAAGAATGGTCAAAGGCATGGGTGCCTAATGTGCCGGCATATATACCGGGTCTTTACGATACCAGTGGCTGGAACTTTGAGAAAGTTAACATCATTCCCGATGAACCGATAAAGTATAAGGTGCCGGTTGTCTCTCTTAATGGATATGAGGGAGAAATAGCATTAGCTGTAGCTGATGAAAATGATAATATACTGAAAATTATAGAAGGAACCGGTGCTTCTGTACATGGGAAGCCAACATATTGTCCGTATCCCGGATCTGCATATATAGCTGGAACTACATCTTTCCCTGCTATTGAAGATGGTCAACGTTATCAGATTGTCGCCCGAAAATTATCTCAAAATGAAGATGATATTCCACAGGCGACCTCATTCTCTCTTAATCCGGAGGATTATGAGATTGTATTGGGAGGCTCTGTCATACCTTCATATTTTTATGCTACAGGAAATCATTCAGAGATAGCGGAAATTACAATAAAGATACCGGAAAATCTCCCATTTGTACCACTTAGTGAGGTGCCTTATCAGAATGAATATAAGTTCACTGAATTGAAGGGAGACATTTGTCCTTTTAATATTAAGGTTCCAAAAGAAAACGTGAAATTGGAGGTCGAGTTTTGGGATAAAGACGGTAATTCATTACCTCCTATGGTTAATGATGGGTATTATTTAGACTCCAACAGTTATCTTGCCACAATATCCGTCTTTGCTGACCGTATAGAGGCTCAATATATATATGAACCTGTTACTAACACAAGAAGAGATTCTGAGTTAGCAGAAGATGAAATAATTGAGAAATCAGGGTTAATATATAAGAAAGTCGAAGAAGGTGGAGTTAATCTCATAGGCTATGACAATCCGGATGAAGAAATAGTCATTTCTGATATTGTTAAAGACGGAGAAAATGAATATAAACTTATGAAGATAGAGGCAGAAGCTCTCATGCACGCCCCTATAAAACATTTAATACTCAGCACTAAAGATTTAAAATATATTGATGAATTCGCATTTGCCGGAATGAATTCATTAGAATCAGTAACATTGGAAGGTTTTAATGATGAACCATTAATTTTAAATAATCTTGATTCTTGGAATTCAACGCTTCTGCGTAAATCATCATTTAAAGATGTTTATTGTGATGGTCCGCTCTCCTGGTGGTCTCAGAGATTTATATTTTCAGTTAATCTAATAGCATATAGCTTTGACTGTGAATACCGTAACCAGAACATCCATCTCTCTTATGTTCCTTTCAGCTATGATAGTGATTTAGGGTTCCGGAATTATTTCGACTATCTGAATGAATATCACGCTTCATCCAAAGAAATTCCTCTCATAAATAGCTATAATGTACCCGGATCAGTAAAAAAATGTATTGGAGACGAATTTAACTTACCAATCAAAGAAATGTGGAGCTTTGATATTGATAAAGAAGCAGGACTGATATCGATTGATGATATAGCCGACAATATCAAAATAAATGCAATACGCATAAATGATGAAGAAGCGGAGGAGAACACGGAAGGTTTCTATGAATTTCCGTTGATTCAGAGATCATTACCAGAAATTGAGGTGGATTACACTGTTAACGGTCATAGGAAGATGAAGAGCATCTATAAATCAACATACCTTGATAATCTTCCTTCGACTCAATTATCCACCACAGGTATAACAAATATTGAGGACAAAGGAAAAAAACTTGTTGATATTTATAATCTTCAGGGAATTTTGCTTTACTCTAAGGTAAAGACCTCAGATCTCCCTAACCTTACTCCCGGATTCTATATTATCGACGGAAAAAAGGTTAGAGTGAAATAATAACAAGACAAGAAAATTTGTGATCTCGAATAAATAAATCCACGACTTGCCTTTTGTGAATGTGCTCCGTGAGTGAGAACTTGCGGAGCACATTTTTTCTTTGTTAAAAAACATGATTTTTTAATATTAAACCTCTAAAAATCTTCCTAATAC
>JAIDPA010000090.1 GCA_029062985.1 Muribaculaceae bacterium | reverse complement strand
ATTTATAAGATTTATGCTTCTTATGAGATTCATAAGATCCGGTTTATATTATCCGGCAGCAGCTTCAGCTTCATCTATCAGACAAGTTTGGCGCTTGCCTCTTTGATGCGTCTCAGGGCTTCGCGGATATTGTCATCGGAAGTTGCGTAGCTCAGTCGCATGTAGCCGGGAGCACAGAAAGCTGCTCCGTCGACACATGCCACGTGTGCCTCTTCAAGCAGATACATCACATAGTCGCCGCTGCTCTTGATTTCACGATCTCCTGCTTTCTTTCCTATGTAGGAAGATACTTCCGGGAAAAGATAGAAAGCACCCTGAGGTTCATTTATCTTCCAGCCCGGTATCTCCTTGGCAAGACTTACAATAAGATTGCGGCGGCGTTCAAATGCCTTACGCATTTCCTCCACACAGTCAAATGGACCCTCATAAGCTGCTTCAGCTGCTTTCTGTGCTATGGAGGATGTGCCGGAGGTGTACTGTCCCTGAAGTTTTGTGACAGCCTTTGCAATAGGAAGCGGACCTGCCATGAAGCCTATACGCCACCCTGTCATTGCGTATGCCTTTGAGACACCATTGATGATGACAACCCTGTCGCGAACATTTTCAAATTCTGAAATACTGTGCACTTCTCCGACGAAATTGATATGCTCGTAGATTTCATCTGCCAGAATTATAATGTCAGGATATTTGGCAAGCACATCTGCAAGCCCCTTCAGCTCGTCATAGCTGTAGATGCTGCCTGTCGGGTTGGAGGGAGAATTGAGCATTATCATGCGTGTCTTCTCAGTGATAGCTTTTTCAAGCTGTTCCGGAGTGATCTTGAAATCCTGCTCTACGCCTGCATATACCTCTACAGTAACGCCTTCGGCAAGTTTCACCATTTCCACATAGCTTACCCAAGCCGGCACCGGAATGATAACCTCATCGCCGGGGTTGATGCATGCTAAAAGCACATTGCAAAGCTCTTGTTTGGCACCTGTGCCGACAACAATCTGTTCAGGTGCGAACTCTATCTTATTCTCGCGAAGAAGTTTGCCGCAGATAGCCTTTCTGAGTGACATATAACCCGGGACGGGAGTGTAGCGGGAATAATTTTCGTCGATTGCCTTCTTGGCAGCTTCTTTTATGAAATCAGGAGTGTCGAAGTCCGGTTCACCCACCGACATGTTTATTACGTCTACACCGGCTGCCTTGAGCTCGGCGCTTTTCTGCGACATGGCGAGAGTTGCCGATGGCGCCAATGCTTGAATGCGTTGTGAAATCTGGTTCATTTCTGTTAAATTTAAGGTCTGTCCGTGAGACTCCAGCTATGCAAAATAGATAGCGATGCCTCTAAAAGATTGGATAATTGACTGCGAAGATACATATTTATTATGAGGAGACAAAATATTTTGGGTTAAGATAAAAAATTTAATTAACTTTGTGGGCGCGACCTGCCCAAATATAAATAATTCGGAACAGGGCGAGCCTCCCTTGAGCAAATGAAATAAAAAAAACTACTGATATATGAAAATGAAAACCCTGTTTGGCGGAAAGATGCAGATTGCATGCCTCTGCCTGCTTGCCCTTCTGGTGCCGGCAATAATTTCATGTAATAGACAGTCGTCCGACATGCCTTCGCTCTTGTCTACCGTGCCTTCCTCCGCCGGAATGGTGGTGGGAATTAACCTCGAATCGGTGCTTGAAAAGGCTGGATGTGATGTTGACGGCACTTCCATAAAAGCCGGTAAAGAGGTAAAAGCATGTCTCGACAAGATAGGAAACGGTAAATACGGGGCTGCCATACGTCTTTTCCTCAACGGAGATTCCGGAATTGACCCTGCAGGGGCAGTTCTATTCTCGGATGCTTACAATATGTATGTTTCAGCTATGATTGCTGACACTGATAAATTTATCAAGGCTGTTGAACAGATGACGGGAAATCAGTTCTCTGAGGCTGAAGGTGGAGTCAAGATATGCGATAATATCGCAATTTCAGGTGCCCAGATGTGGGTGTGTGTAAGCTCATACAACACTATTGACGCAAAGGCAGTAAAAAATTATTCCACACTTAGTGAGAATCAGAGCTTTACGACAAAGGATGTCGCTGAATCCATCGCTGAAATGAAAACGGATATCGTCGGCTGGACAGATATTAACACCATGATGAAAAGCCGTCTGTCGTTCAGCCAGATGACTCAGCTTAATCTCGTAATAGGAGCGTTATACGACAATCCTGCGAGTGTGGCTTTCAGTCTTGATTTCCAGAAAGGAAAATTGGAATCAAAAGCGATGGTTCTCAATGAAAAGGGGGATAAGGCAAAATTCCTTCTCCCGACAAGTAAAATCGACACTGATCTTATAAAGGGCCTTGGTGGCACTGCCGACATGATATTTGCCACTTCCATCACCAAGGATCTCATAAATAAGATAGAGAAAATGACTTCTTCTCTCGGAGGCAACATGTTTGACGAGTATAAGAAGGTGCTTGGTTCAATTGACGGTACAGTGGCAGTAGCTATGGGCAAGGCGCCACAGAGCATTAATGGTGTGGTAGAGACAGATGGTAATCCTTCGGCAGACCTTATGAACTTCCTTTCTAAATATGGTTCAACCAAAAAAGAGGATAAGATGGTGCGCTTGACAAGCGGCACGGTTGAGGGCCCGCTCAATCTTGAGAAGTCTTCCTCATATTTTGACGGAGCATGGCTCGGTGTTGTCGTGGGTACAGATAAACTGCCGGGCAAGCAAGAGGCAATGAAAACAGCTGTTGTAACGCTGAAGCCTGATGGAAACAGTCTCCGGCTTGAGTCAATTCTCATGGGAGATGACTCCAAGAACATTCTTCTCGCCTTTCTTGAAGAACTTGGTTCGGGCAGTTCTAATTTCTGATCTGCGATGATAAATGAGATCACACTCAAAGGGATGCTTCCGCGCGTTTTCGTGTCGGAGAGCATCCCTTTTTCAGAGGTATGGAATGCCGACCTGACTTTTCGCCGTGGGTGCCGCTATTTAGTGGAGGCTGCCAGCGGTGCGGGAAAATCTTCTATGTGTTCCTTTATATATGGTGCGCGTAAGGATTATGAGGGAACTCTCTGTTTTGACGGAAAGAATGTCGCTGATTTCAGCATAGACAAATGGCAGCATCTCAGGCGTGAGAGCCTTGCTTATCTTCCGCAGGAGCTGTCGCTTTTTCCCGAACTTACTGCCATGCAGAATATAGAGCTTAAAAATTCATTGACAGGATGTGTGAGTAAGGAGGAGATAGAAGAATGGCTTCATGAGCTCGGGATTGATTCCCGCCGCGACTATCCGGTTGGGAAAATGTCTGTAGGACAACAGCAGAGAGTAGGGCTCATTCGCGCGATATGTCAGCCATTCGATTTCATACTCCTTGATGAACCTGTCAGTCATCTTGATGAGGAAAACAACCGGAAGGCAGCCGCCATGATTGAAGGAGTTGCTGCCCGTCAGGGTGCAGGCATAATATCCACATCTGTCGGTAATCCGCTCCTTCTTGATAATGCTCTGAAACTTAGGCTTTGAGGCATTAGGCTCGAGGCTCGAGGTATTAGGCTCAAGGCTCAAGGCTCAAGGCTCAAGGTATTTTAGAAACCTTAAAGCCCTTAAAGCCCTTAAAGCCCTTAGAGACCTTAAAGAATTTTCAACTTTTAACTTTCAATTTTCAATTTAAAAAGGTGATTAGTAAGCTTCTTCGAAAAAATACATCGCCAGCCCGAGTGGCAGGATTTCTTCTTTCCAATTTTATCGGTCTTGCCATAATTGTCGGAGGACTCCAGTTTTACGATGATGCAAGTTCTCTCTTTACGAATGATGATAGTTTTGTGAAGAGTGATTTCCTCGTGGTCAATAAGAAGGTTACTTCTGCCTCCACCTGGGATAAGGGGAGTACAGATTTCTCACCCTCTGAAATTGAAGATATCAGGAAACAGCCTTGGGTAAGGGATGTAGGAAAGTTTTCAAGTGCCGACTATCGGGTGATGGCATCGGTCGACCAGGGAGGGAGAGGGATGTCAACTCTTCTTTTCTTTGAATCCATTCCCGATGATTTTGTCGATGTCAGTGGAAGTGCATGGAATTTCAGCGAAGGGGATGGAGTAGTGCCCCTGATTATATCTAAAGATTATCTGACTCTCTATAATTTCGGTTTTGCATCCTCAGCCGGACTCCCTCAGATGTCGGAAAGCATAATGAGCGGTATTCCTCTCCGATTGACTCTTACTTCTGAAGACGGACTCCGACGCCGAGAGCTACAGGGTAGGGTAGTGGGCTATTCCAACAGATTGAACACTATCCTCGTCCCGGGCACTTTTATGGAATGGAGTAACAAGGCTTTGGGAGGCGGCACCCAGAAGGAGGCATCGCGTCTGATAATAGATGTCAGTAGCCCGGGAGACATTGCCATAAATGCTTACTTGGAAGAACACGGACTCGAAGTTGCAGGCGATAAGAGCGGCTCATCTGCTTCCTATTTGTTAAAAGTCGTAGTCGGTATTGTCCTGGGTATAGGGACAGTCATAACTCTTCTCTCCTTCTTTATCCTGCTGCTTTCAATGTCTCTCCTTATGGAAAAGAACCGCGACAAACTCCACGCATTGCTTATGCTGGGCTGTCCGGTCAGATCGGTAGCCTCTCCTTATATAATAATAGTGGTGACAGTCTCCTTGCTTGCCTATGTTCTGGCAGTAGTGTGTGCTGAAATTATGCGTCATACCTATCAGGGCGCATTGGAAGGACTCGGTGCCACCGGAGGTGGCTGGTGGCTGGGCCCGTCAGTCGGACTTGTCCTGACATTGCTGCTTATGGGGTTCAATATTATTTCAGTAAGGAAAAGGGTTGTCAGTGCCTTTTAAGGCTCAAGGCGTAAGGCTGTAGGCGTAAGGCTGTAGGCATTAGGCTGGAGGATTTATAAGATTTATAATTGCCTCCTGCCTAAAAAACTATTACAATTTTCAATTTTCAATTTTCAACTTTCAATTTTCTCCCTACCACTTTTGTTGCATTTTATATAAAAAATCGGGATAAAATCAAGCGGAAAAATGAGTAAAATATAAAATATGTTGTACAACATATTTTTCTGTTAATTTTGTTAATTAACATTGTTAATGGTGTTAAAATGCATTAACGAATTTAAATAAATTCTTACTTTTGCGATGTGTTTACCGATTGCAGCCGTGGAAAGCTCATAAATCACCGGCGACCAATTGATAATGCTATAAGAAACGAAGCTGTTTATCGCTGATGAGCGTTTCCTAACCTCCTGTTTGACAGAAACAAGCGCCGGAATGATTGTCCAACTTGCCGCTCTGATATTGAGGTGAGGAGCTTAATGCGCCCTTCAGTGGTTAGAGATTCCACTATAAAAATTTAGACAAGAATAGTTAAAACTCAATATCAACTAAATTTCCAATTCTTGCATGAAGAACATCTGTTTTCATCTGAACAGGAAGTTGTGGCTCACGATAGCTCTTGTGCTAAGCGTCGCACTTCCCGGTCTCGCCCAGAAAATCACTGTTCACGGCTACGTGGATGATGAGCTGGGTGAAGCTCTGATTGGTGCCACCGTAATGGAAAAAGGCACTTCGAACGGTACGTCAACAGACATTGATGGTAACTTCACCCTGAATGTTGCTCCTAACGCGACTCTCGTGGTAAGCTACATCGGTTATGACCCTGTAGAGGTCGCTGTTAACGGCCAGACTAACATCAAAGTAACCATGAAAGAGAACGCTACAGCTCTTCAGGAAGCTGTCGTAATCGGTTATGGTAGCGTTAAGAAATCTGATGCAACCGGTTCTGTGTCAGTAATTAAGCCGGATGAAATCGATGCCGGCATCTCTACTTCAGCTCAGGACCTCCTCGTCGGTGCATCTCCCGGTGTGGTTGTAACTACTGATGGTGGTAACCCGACCGGCGGCGCAACTATCCGTATCCGTGGTGGTTCATCTCTTTCAGCTTCTAACGACCCTCTGATCGTTATCGACGGTGTGCCGATGACCAACCAGAGCCAGGGTGGCGGCATGAGCGCCCTCACAATGGTTAACCCGAACGACATCGAGAGCATGACTGTGCTTAAGGATGCTTCCGCAACCGCTATCTACGGTTCTCGTGCATCTAACGGTGTCATCATCATCACTACCAAGAAGGGTAAGGGTGGCAAACCGGTGGTTAATATTTCTGCCAACATGACTGTCAACACTGCCCGCAAGACTCTCAACCTTATGGATGGCAACGAATTCGCTTCTTGGGTTCAGAATCATCTCGGTCAGTCTTCAATCGATCAGCTCGGTTATAACGGCACTATCTATAATACTGACTGGCAGAAGGAAGTGCTCCGCACAACTATCTCTCAGGACTATACTGCCTCTGTAGCAGGTAAGGCTGGTTTCCTCCCCTACCGTGTCAACGCAGGTTATACCAACTCTGAAGGTATCCTCAAGACTTCAAACATGCAGCGTACTACTGCCGGCATTAGCCTTTCTCCGAAGTTCTTCGATGACCTTCTTTCTGTTAATGTAAACTTAAACGGTACATACGCTCGCGTTCGTAATGCTGACGGCAGCGCAATCGGTGGCGCTACCAGCATGGACCCGACTAAGCCTGTTTATACCAACATCCCGATGGAAGGTAACACAGGTATGTATGTTTACAATGGCTACTACACTTACGCTCCCGGCGGATTCTATGATCGTAACGCTGCTATCAACCCGCTTCAGCGTCTTGAGGATGTGAACAGTGTCAACAACACTCTGTCTTCATCAGGTAACATCCAGATTGACTACGCTCTCCACTTCCTCCCCGATCTTCACCTTAACCTCAACCTCGGTTATCAGGTGTCTAAGAACGACCAGAAGTCAATCACAGCTGCCAACTCTGTAATGGCTTGGACTAACGACGGTCTTCTTTCCAACAACGCTGCAGGTGCTTCTACTCTTTACAAATGGCACGAACTTCAGCGTAACACCCTCCTCGACTTCTACATCAACTATAAGAAGGAATTTGAGGCTATCAAGTCTAACCTCGACGTAATGGTCGGTTACTCTTGGCAGAAGATGGATTATCACGGTCGCAGCCAGAACTACGTTAACTCACTCGGTTTCGTAAATGCTAACGGTGATAACGGCTTCTCTTATGACAATGGTGTTTACTACATGAATACTAATACAGTCAATAATATTGGTGATGTAGTCAACCATGCTCCTCAGAGCGTATGGGGCAATCCTCTCCAGCTCGTTTCATTCTTCGGCCGTTTGAATTATACATTCGACGATACTTACCTCCTTACTTTCACTCTTCGTGATGACGGTTCTTCTCGTTTCTCTAAGGATACTCGTTGGTCACTCTTCCCCTCTGTTGCTCTCGGTTGGAAGATTAAGAACGTCGGTCATCTTAAGGATGTTGATTGGCTTGATGAATTTAAGCTCCGTTTAGGCTGGGGTGAGACAGGTCAGCAGGATATAGGTGGATACTTCCCCTACCTCCCGATCTATGTCAACTCTTACACTCCGGGATTCCAGTATGTTGACCAGCATGGAAACTGGATCGAGCCTCTTTATCCTCAGGCTTATGATGCTAACATCAAGTGGGAGACAACTACTACATGGAATGCAGGTTTCGACCTCGGTTTCTTCAACAACCGTTTGACTGCTACAATCGATGCTTATCTGCGTAACACTCGCGACCTTCTCGCTTGGGCTCCTGCTCTCGGTATGAATACTTCAAACTTCATGACTACCAATATCGGTTCACTCCGCAACTATGGTGTCGAAGTTACTCTCGGCGGTCGTCCCGTTCAGACTCAGGACTTCACTTGGAACACAAGCGTGAACGTAGCATGGAACCACAACGAGATTACTGCTCTTACAGGCGATGCTCAGACTGACCAGATTCAGGCTAACAACGTACCTGTCGGCACAGGCGGTCCTCTCCAGTGGCACCTTGTTGGCGAACCCGCATTCACTTACCTCGTTTATCAGCAGGTTTATGATGCTGACGGCAACCCTGTTCCGGGTCAGTTCGTTGACCAGAACGCCGATGGTAAGATTGATGACAGCGATAAGATCAAATTCCACTCACCGGATCCTAAGGTAACTCTTACCTGGAACAACAACTTCAGCTATAAGAACTGGGATCTCTCATTCGCACTCCGTGCAAACATGGGTAACTATGTTTACAATGGTCCTCGCTACAGCCGTACAAACGGCGGCGGTGTTGACGCTTATGGCTTGAACAACCTTCTCCGCAACGAGTATATCTTCCCGACCACTCCGGATCCATTGAGCGACTACTTCGTAGAGAACGCATCATTCCTCCGTTGCGACAACATCACTCTCGGCTATACTTGGCCAAATCTTATCGACGATCACCTCCGCCTCCGTCTCTACGGTGCGGTTCAGAATCCGTTCGTAATTACTAAATATAAAGGTCTTGACCCTGAGGTTAACGGCGGTATCGACAACAACGTATATCCTCGTCCTGTAAGCTTCACTCTCGGTCTGATCGCAACTTTCTAATCTAAAGGCAAAGACAAAAATGAAATTAAATAAATTTTTCCTTGCAGGCACTGTGCTCGCAGCCTCTCTTTCATTAGGAAGCTGTGTCGGCGACCTTGACCTGACCCCCACCGATCCTAACCAGCTTACTCCGGATAAGTTCAAGGAAAATCCCGATGCTTATCTCGATAAGGCAATTGGCGGTGTTTATCTTCAGTATGCTACCTACGGTGCTAACGGTAATGCATCTGTTTCCGGTTTCGACGGTGGTATGTCAACATTCCAGCGTGCCGTGTGGATCCTTGAGGAATGTAACTCTGATGAGGCTTCCTGGATTCCTAATGATGCTGACTACGGTCAGTTCCAGTATGGCATCATACCTTCTTCCAACACTGTGATCATGGGTACATACTCACGTCTGTACATCAACATCGCAATGTGTAACCAGTTTATCCAGACTGTCAATGAAGGATGGTTTAACTTGACAACTGATGCTTTGCAGGCAAAGGCAAATGAATATATCCGTCAGGCTCGTATCCTCCGTGCAGGTGCTTACTGGTATGCTATCGACAACTTCGGTAACGTTCCATACGCTGACGAAAGCATTGCAATGGGTCAGGTTGCTCCTCAGCTCTCTACTAATTTCAATGAAGGCCGTCGCCTCGTTTATAACAGAGTAGTAGAAGATCTCGAAGAAGTTGTAAACTGGTATAAGCAGAATGATCCTAACAACATTCCGGCTTACGGATATGTTGGTCTTGACGCTGCGCAGGCTCTTCTCGTTAAGTTCTACCTTAATGCTGAAGTATATACAGGCACACCGGCTTGGGATAAATGCTACACCAACGCTCAGGAAATCATTGCCCGTCGTGGCAACGGTGGTTTCCAGAACTCTGGTCTTACTCCCAACTATTTCCAGAACTTCGGTGCTAATAATAAGGATTATGTCATCGGCGGTGCTGGTAATGGCAACGAGATTCTCTGGACTATTCCTCAGAGCCAGACTGTAACAAATGCTTCCGGTCTCGGTCTTCTCTCTTATGCTAACTCTACATTCATGTGCAACGGCTGGATCGGTGACGCTCCCGGTGATGCAACTTATTTCTGCAAACAGTCTGACTACAATTCAGGCAACGGCTGGAAGTGTATCGTAGCTCGTCCGGAGTTTGTTGAGAAGTTCGATTGGAATGATGCAGCTATGTCAGAAAGTGATGACGTTCGCGTAAGATACTGGAAGACTTCTGCTGACGGTTTCAATGTTGAGAACGTTTCTCTCACACAGGCAGACTGGGGTAACAACGGTTATCTCGCAGTTAAATATATGAACTGGGCTCAGAATGATCTTGGCGAGGATCAGGCAAATTCTCCTGAAGCTACCGACCAGCTTCCCGGTGACTATGCAATGATTCGTCTTGCTGAAATATATCTTTCAGCTGCTGAGGCTGCTCTCAATGGCGGCGGCGCACATGCTGATGCTGTTACTTACGTAAACTATATCCGTGAACGTGCAGGTCTTCAGCCTTTGTCAGATGTTAACCTCGTTCAGCTCCGCGATGAACGTTGCCGTGAGCTTTACACAGAGTGTATCCGTCGTTCTGACCTTATCCGTTATGGTCAGTGGATTTCAGGTTACACCTGGTCTTGGAAAAACCACGAACGCAATGGTGCTGACTTTGCATCTAACTTCAATGTGTATCCTCTTCCCAGCACTACTTGTGCTCGTAACGGCTACACTCAGAATCCTAACTACTAATCTTTGAATCTTTAGAAACAAGATGAAAAAAATAGCATTATATATGGCTGCAGCATGTGCCGTGTTCGGCATGGCATCTTGCTCGCAAGACCGCGACCCGGTTCTGCAGAAGCCTACTGAGTTCGTGCTCAATGTGCCGGCAATGCAGGACCAATATATAGAGCTGACCGAGGGCAATATCCTTGAACTCGTTTCTTCTCAGCCGAACTACGGCTATTCAGCTGTAGCAAACTATTCAGCACAGATGTCTCTTACTGAAGATTTCGCTTCTTACGAGACTGTTGAACCCATCGATGCTCATCAGGCGCGCATGAGCCTCAAGCAGGCTGACATCGCTACTGCTCTCTGCGTGCTCCACGGCATTGAGAGTGAGGAGGCATTTTCTACCGCTTATCCTGACGGTGTGATGCCATACGAGAAGGTTTACTTCCGCGCTGTCTGCGAACTTGCAGGTGTTGAAGGAACAAGCATCACTTCCAACGTAGTGGCTTATAACAATATTCAGGGCTACTTCGCTGTGCCTGTTCCGGGTTACATCTATCTCGTTGGTAATCCTGAAGGTTGGGCTGGTCCTACTGAAAGCAACGCAGCTCATTATGCTGACTGGCGTCTCTTCGAACCTAACGATGCAATCGGTTCTCACGTTTATATCGGCACATTCAATCTTCCTGCTGCTCCTATGTTCCGCTTCTATACTCAGCTTACTGGCTGGGATGCTGATTCATACGGTTATCAGGAGGCTGACGAAGCAACTGACTTCCCCGATGTAACTTCTGATTTCAACGGCGTCCTCGTTAAGGGTAAGGGTGCGTTCAACTTCCCGAACCTCCCCGAAGGTGAATATACTATCGTGGTTGACATGAGCGACATGAAGAACATCACATTCTCTCTGTCTCCTGCAGGTAGCGGTCCCGTCGTAGTGACCAAATACATCTATATGATGGGTACGCTCCCCGGCTGGAACGAGCCAAGTCCTGCTAACGAAGAAGCTTATAAGAACTTCCGTCTCGCTGACCGTACAGGTGACGGTATCTATATCGGTACTTTCACAGTGCCTGCAGGCGACTGGTATGTACGCTTCGTAAGCGAACTTACAGATGCAGGTTGGGATACTCCTCAGTGGGGCGCTGCTGAAGAGGATGGCAACAATGTTGAGGCTTCATTCACTAACGGAACTTATTCTTCACCTTATGTTGTAGGTAAGGGCTGCTGGTTCTTTAATCTTGCTGATGATACTTCCGTTTCTATCTCACTTGATACTAACAATAATACAGTAGAGTTCGTAACTGAATAAATCAAATTGCCGGGAGCGGCTTTCCGCTCGGTATCCGCTCCCGGTATCTTTCAATTGAACACAAATGAAAAAATTTGCATTATATAGCGCGGCTGCGATTCTTGCTTTCTCTTTTGTCGCATGCGATGACTATGAGGAACCGAATCCCACGCCCCAGACAAACCCGCAGGAAGCTATTCTCCAGACTTCCGAAGTGTCTGTTGCTTCAAGTGTCGTTAGCGATCCCTACGTTCTTGAGGCTTTGAATAACGGCGGTCTCAACATCGTCCTTGCCACTGTTGAGGCTCCAACCCTTCCTCCTGCATATTCTCTTGCAGCGGATGTGGAAATTACAAATAACGGTTTTGCCCGCACTGCTTCTGTGCCCGCTACTGTTGTGGCTGTAGGCGATAAGTATGAAGTGCAGATCACTCCTGATGATCTTCAGGGTGTATATTTCAACAATATCTCCAAAGGTCCTAAGGCTAAGGAAGTGGAAATGCGTTTCCTTCTTAAGACTGTTGTCGGCGAAGGTAAGAATGTTCAGCAGGCTTATGTAGGCGGTCCTTCCAACTACTACGGTCCTTACACTCTCACAGTTCAGCCGTTCCCGTCAAGCTTCGTTATCGAGCAGAACTATTATCTGATCGGAACAGCTTGCAATTGGACTATGGCTGATGCCATCAAATTCACCCACTCTGGTGCTGATCCATACGATGATCCTGTGTTCACTCTCAAGATTGACGTTTCTGCCGATGAAGCTGCTGCAGGCTGGTGGTGGAAGATAGTTCCTGAGTCTGTATTCGTAACAGGCGCTTGGGGTGAAGGCGACTATTCTCAGTTTGGTGTTGAAGTTAACGGCAGTGAGGATCTCGAGGGTATCCTTATCGGCACAGGTGAACCGGGTGCAGGTTGCCTCAAGCAGGATGGTCAGCTCCTTCTCACTATCAACATGGAAGAAGGCACTTACGCATTCACTTCTGCTGTTGACTTCCTTTACACCCCGGGTGATGCCAACGGTTGGAGCCAGACTGCTTCTCAGCTCCTCAGCACTTCTGACTATGCTAACTATAGCGGTTACGCTGTTCTCAGCCCTAACGGATTCAAGTTCTCAAGCGCTCCTGACTGGGATCATCTCAACTATGGTGCAGCTGACGAAGAAGGCAAACTTTCTGTCGATGGTGGTGCCGGCAACCTTTCAGTAGCTGAAAAGGGTCTTTACTGGTGTACTGTTAACACAGCTAACCTCACTTACACTGCTACTCTCATCAGCACTATAGGTGTTATTGGTGATGCAACTCCTAACGGTTGGGATGCTTCTACAGCACTCACACCTGATGAGGATGGTCTCGTTTGGACCGGCGAAATAGCATTCAAGGGTGGTGAATTCAAGTTCCGTGCTAACGATGATTGGGGTGTAAACCTTGGTGGTGCAATAAGCGACCTTACTCAGGATGGTTCTAACATCGCTTCTCCGGGCGAAGGAACATACGAAGTTAAGCTTGACCTCAGCTCAATTCCTTACACTTGCACACTCACAAAGAAATAATAATTTCTAAGATAATCTAAAAAGAGCCGCCCCCGTCAGGAGGCGGCTCTTTTAGATAATAAATCTATCAGAGAATTATTGATAGAAATGAGAGAATTATTGATTGAGATATATAAAATTCTGCCTCTTCTTTGAGTCAGTGTGTATAAAGCCATGGCTTTATACACACTGACTCAAAG
>JAIDPA010000009.1 GCA_029062985.1 Muribaculaceae bacterium | reverse complement strand
AATTAACAAACAGAATGGCAAAATTTTTCAATTTTGATGTGTTATAAAGAAAAAAAATTATAACTTTGTGGAATGAAAAGGGTTCGCAATCAAATTTATTAAGATTACCGTTCTCTCCGGCGGGCCTCGTGTACAAAGATTTATAATAATTAATACAAATCCTTTAAATAATAGTATCATGAGCAAACCTTATGTACTGGGTGTCGATATAGGTGGCACCAACACCGTTTTCGGTATAGTAGACGCACGTGGACAAGTGATAGCCAGCGATTCTATCAAGACTCGCAAACACGCGAACTTCGATGATTATATCGAGGAACTTCATTCAGGAGTGATGCATCTTCTTCACGCAAACGACGCTGAGGACAAGATTCAGGGTATCGGAATAGGTGCGCCGAATGCTAATTATTATACCGGTGAGATTCAGAATCCGCCAAATCTTCCCTGGGGTCCGATCATTCCTCTCGCAGAGAAAGTCAGCAAGGCTTTCGGGGGTATTCCTGTGGCAATCACAAATGATGCCAATGCAGCTGCTCTTGGAGAAATGACCTACGGCGCAGCAAGAGGTATGAAAGATTTCATCATGATTACTCTCGGCACAGGTGTTGGTTCCGGTATTGTCGTGAACGGTCAGCTCGTTTATGGTCAGGATGGTAACGCCGGAGAACTTGGCCACCTTGTGGTGAAACGTAATAACGGCAGAGTATGCGGTTGCGGTCGTACAGGGTGTCTCGAAGCTTATTGCAGCGCTACAGGCGTGGCTCGCACAGCTCGTGAATTCCTTGAAATACGCACTGAGCCTTCCACACTGAGAAACCTTCAGATTGAGGATATAACTTCAAAGGATGTGTATGATGCAGCGGTCGCAGGAGATAAGATTGCCAAGGATATTTTTGAATATACAGGCACTCTTCTCGGTCAGGCATTTGCTGATATGGTGGTATTCTCCAGCCCCCAGGCAATTATCCTCTTCGGTGGTCTTGCAAAGAGTGGCGATTTGCTGATGCGTCCTTTGAAAGAAGCTTTTGAAAATTCTCTTATGCCTATCTTCAGAGGAAAAACCAAGATTATCCTTTCCGAGCTTAAGGAAAGTGATGCAGCAGTGTTAGGTGCTTCTGCTCTCGGCTGGGAGGCTAAATATAAATATGAGGTTCCTTCCAGAACTCTTCCTGCAGTAGAAGAAGAGGCATAATTACAGGATAATATTTTGTGAAGTTTGTTTAGGCAACAAAACAATAAAATTAAGGCTGTTATCTCGCGGGATGACAGCCTTAATAGTGTAATTTCGTGAATCAATAGGGCAATTTTATAAATCGGAATTCAGAATTTACTCAGCTCTCGGAATAGCCGGTGAACGGGGAGTCCCATCACATTATAGAAACTTCCGTTGATGCCACTGACCGCAACCGCTCCGATCCATTCCTGGATTCCGTAGGCACCCGCCTTATCAAAAGGCTGGTAATTTTTGACATAATAATCAATTTCTTTGTCAGAGATTGATGCAAAGGTGACTTCGGTTATTGTCGTGAAAGACACTTTCAGGTCGAGTGTGGCAATTGTTACCCCCGTGGCAACGAGATGAGTTTTCCCTGAAAGGTCATTAAGCATTTCCATGGCTTCTCTGCCATCTTTCGGTTTTCCGAGAATTTTATTCCCGGAAATCACCATTGTGTCAGCTGTAATAACTAATTCCTTATCCTTTAAATGTTTCCTATAGGCTTCTGCCTTAATGTTCGAGACATATTCAGGCACCTCCGTCAGCGGTATGTCATCAGGGAAAGATTCGTCGATTCCCCCTATGGTAAGAACAGTGAAAGGCACACGAAGCATCTGCATGAGTTCGCGGCGTCTCGGCGACTTGCTCGCCAGAAATATTTTGTAGTCTCTTAAATTCTCCAGCATGGGTTTTTAAATTGAAAATTGAAATTACCAGCCAAATGCCTCGGCATCAGAAATCCATTTGTCTTGGGCTGTCATTATCTGCTGGAGTATATCGCGTACACACCCGTACCCACCCGTGATTGGAGAAATATAACGGGCAGTTTCCTTTACTTCCCAGGTTGCATCAAAAGGAGCACACGAAAGACCGGCAACCCTCAGGCAAGGGAGGTCGGGAATATCATCTCCCATGAATACAACCTCTTCCGGAGAAAGTCCTGCCGATTTCATCCATTCGTTAAAAATCGGAAGTTTTTTGGAAGCACCCATAAAGATATCTTTTATTCCCAGCGATTCAAAACGGGTCTTGACGGCTTCTCCTTTTCCTCCGGTGATTATCGCGATTTTATAACCTCTCTTGACAGCTAACTGAAGGGCATAACCGTCTTTAATATTAACCATCCTTCGGGGATAGCCGTCTTCACCAAGCGGTATGGTAGAAGGGGAGAGCACACCATCGACATCGAAGGCGAACCCTTTTATCTTTTTAAGATCGTAATCAATTGAGCTCATGTTGAGTAATTATGGAGTCAGTAATTTTTTTATATATATTTCGAAGTTGAGGTTTATCCTCAAGCATTTCCAGATGCCTGTTTACGACCGTGAGATCATTTCTGGCTGCCGGACCCGTCTGCGACTCAGCCGGCGAGGCAGATGATAATTTATTCACAGTCTGTCGTATGAGAGGAAGAAGCACCTTGTAATCCATACCCTTTTCCTGAAGGAGTGTGTCGGCAATATGGATAAGATGATTGGTGAAATTGCATACAAACACAGAGGCGAGATGCAGGAGGCGCCGCTTCTCTGAATCAGCCTCCATGACGGATTCACTTATGAGAGCTGCCAGAGATTTTAAGGCTGACAGGGTTTGGTCAGTATCTCCCTCCACAAAGAAAGGGATGGAGGAATAATCCATATCAACCCCTTTCGTAAAAGTCTGCATAGGATAGCACACTCCGTAGTGGTCAGCTTTATTTTGAAGAACGGTCGCAGGAATAGAGCCGGAGGTGTGAACTGTCAGAGGAGCCTTAAAGGCGATTCGGGAGGCTACTTCTTCAATTGCACGGTCAGACACGGATATGATGGCTATATCGCAATTTTCAGGGAAGTTTTCCAATGAACGAGGATTTATTTCCGCCACTTTTATATGAGAGCGCAACGCCTTCACGAGGTGAGAAGCAACGTTTCCGCTTCCAACCACCGCTACTACGCAATCTGTTATATTCTTGTTCATACTTTTAGAGTTATTTATAGCGTATGAGAGTGATCCGATTTAATATTACGCTGCATAATGACAGCCATTCCCATCGTCATTCGCAGATTAATCTCCACGCAAGGCACGAGTGCGCCTGAAGATGTCGTGAGCATGTCGATACCGACTGGACCGGAATAATTCGGAGCGATCAGTTTTTTCAAGCCTTCTTTCTGAGCTTCAATAATTTCAGGACCCCATTGGGGAGAAAGGAGAGAAAGACGTCTTGAAAGTTTATTCTCTGATAGATACAGATTTCCTTTATATCTTCCGTCGGGAGTAGTCGAGAATGAGGATAACCCCATGTAATATGGCTCTCCATCCTTAATCCACCATTCAGTAGCGAAGTCTCCGGTTCTGTCATGAGCAATTTCAGCCATGACACTTCCTTGGCGGTTGATACATCCTCTTACCCATTCCTCAATTTTTTTCTCGTTTAATCCGGCGGTACGCATGATTCCCCTTCCTGAGCTGCTCCATGGCGCTTTCAGGAAAACATCGCCCTTCATACTGCAGAACTCCAGCGCCTTTTCCGTGGAACAGAACTCTTCGGCAACCGGAATATCCTGTGCAGAAAGAGAGGATTGAAGAATTTCGTTAAAGGAAATTGTGGTGCGCCGGTGGGAAAGAAGCCGGATAGAGTCAATTTCAGATTCCGTTTTCAATAAGTCTTCCTCTACCCCCATGTGTTTGAGATCACGCCTTAAAGAGTGATTCCACCCCCAGGGGAGGATGAAGGGCAAGCATCCGGCTGCCCTCTTTTTATTAAGATATTGTGAAATTTCCCGCGGGGTTTTTATTGTTATTCCCTTATTCTTTGCTTTCTGACAAAAATGGTGATATAACGGTGTGGTAATCGGGTTGATATTATCAAGAGAGAGGATGACATCCCCTTTAGCTGCATAACTTAAAGGAAACAAAGCCATTTCCCGGCGAAATGACAACACTTTTGCCGGAGGACTATAATGAGCATCGCCGATTGCGAGAGCAAAATCTGTCTCAGGATTGAAAATATGAACGGTCAGGTGTCTTTCAGCCATTTAGGAAAATAAATGCAAAAAAGCCGGAAAAATCCGGCTTTTCAGTTATTCTGATTTATGCTGATTTCCAAGCAGTATGCCAAATCAATCATCGAGACGATCACGTTCTTTTGCCGGATTGGCAAAATATAGTTTGTGCTCTATATATTCTTGAGTAGCAATCAATGTGGGTTTCGGAAGTTTCTCATAGAAACGAGAAATTTCAATTTGCTCACGGTTTTCCGACACTTCTTCAAGATTGTCGGTAGAAGCAAATTCCTGAAGCTTCTTCTCAAGCTCTTTTTTCATCTCCACAGCGATTTGATTGGCACGTTTGCCTATGATACAAACGGTTTCGTAGACATTCCCTGTCTGTTCAGCCATTGCGATAATGTCGCGGGTCACAGTGTTGAGCGGAGCATTTGTTTTTTTATAATCCATGATTGTGAATTATGTATTTTAAAAGATGAACTGTAAATCAAAATTGAATGAATTATTCGCGCACGTGTTTGCGGGCTATTTCATAAATATTATCAGCCTCTTTCCTGTTTTTTGAATCAGGATAGGCGTTTGTGAAAGAGAAATATTCGTCAATCACGTCGCGGTATCTGTCAGCCTGCTTCTCCTGCACACTGAGGCGTGCTTCCTGATAACGGGCTTTAAGAATGAGA
>JAIDPA010000089.1 GCA_029062985.1 Muribaculaceae bacterium | reverse complement strand
ATGAGAAATCAGAAATTAAAAAATTTTTTACCCTTTCCATGCAGTATTTTCAATATTTTTACGTCTTCTTAATAAAGACTGTTTCTAAAACAAGAAAATCATGAAAACGAAACCTGTTAAATTACTTTTCCTTCTCATATCCTTGGGAATGTTCTTATTCTCCGGTTGCTCAAATGATGAGCCGAACGGGATTGATACCGATTTGATGAACTCACTTACACGAGGCACCATTTCCACATGTTATGAATTAATATCCTTCGACATATACCAAAAGCCCGATAAGCCTAATGCCGGATGGGAACATCTTGACCTCTCTGATTGGGTGGGATACTCATGCCCCTCCCCTTCACGTATGCTCATCCATGATGGGAAAACCTGGTCGCCTATCGAATTGTTCAATCTGATACAAGGTTGGCACCCGCTTTATTATCCCTGGATTGCTTATCAGAATAAAATTGAGTCAGCTGTAACAGTCTATGTCACCCGACCATTCCAATTTGACTCACAAAATAACAGTCTTCAGCTTGACGGCAGGGACTATGAAGTTGAAACTGCTAACGATAATGAGATGACATTGATATATTACTCAAAATATATATCAGAAGTCCCCGGAACAGATAAATATATCATGAGATACAAAAAGAGCAGTGCTGATATGAACTCACTCTCAAAGAATCCATTTTTTGAAAGCGACAAGGAGGCAAAATTAGGAATCATTGAATTACTGCGTAATGAATTGGGAAATCTATTTAATATTAATCCATATATTGAACCATACGTGAGTTTCCCGAATCCATTGGTAAATCTTGACAGGATAGAAGAGATTGTCAATGATGGCAACGACTGGGATCCTATGTATCAAGATAACATCTTCCTCCCGGTGCCAGAGGATGCTGAATGAAAAGTAAAAAAAATTATATTCCTGTAAATAAAATGTCTGCTGTTCTTTTACTGAGCAGCAGACATTCTTTCTAACCAATAATTGGAAAATTCAAACCACAATTATAAATAGGAGCTTGCCAATTTCTCAACCGCTGTCACATCAACTTTCAGCTTGCCTGCGGCATCTTTTATAACATAATCCTTGATGGCATAAAAGTCGGGATTCTGAGCAGTCTGCCAATCAGAGGCAGCCTCCGATTCATCACCTTGCGCAGCGGCAGCCTCTTCTATAGCCTCCATATTGTCAGCTATTCCTTCCAGGGCGTCTTTTCCGTTTATGGCTACTACATCAAGAGTAGCAGGATTAATTCTCAATTGAGGGTTCGCATCAAAAAAATCGGGTGCATCCACATACAAAGTGACTGCATGTGTTATAGCCTTTATCAATTCTTCTTTATTCATAATATAGTCTTGCATTAAGTTATATAGTCTTGCATTAAGTTGAATTTCTGTTATTAGAACAAGCTCCGGCTTCTGTTAGTTTATTTTGCTACAGACAAAATGAACATTCAAATCAAATGAGGTGTTTAAAAGTAAAATCAACTTTGCTAAATACATCAATTATGAAAAAACTTCTACGCTTTATGCCAATTCTTCTCATAGCTGTCTTAGGATTCAGTATGAGTGCCTGCAGTGACGATGACGACGATGAGGATAGTCCGATAAATCCGTCAGAATTACCCGTGAATGCCACTTCTTTCCTCTCCACATATTTCCCGGGTGTGTCAATCACTACCTCTACCCTTGAGGGAGCGGAATATGAGGTAGTGCTTGCAAACGGTTTCAATATTGATTTTAATTTGTCCGGGGAATGGATTGATGTAGATGCGCCTTATGGCATGACAGTGCCGACAGGATTTTATCCGGCAGCCATAGATGAGTATCTCGGACTCAATATGGAAGGTGCCGGAATTAATGAAATATCACAATCACCTATGGGTTATGAAGTCGAGACAGTCGGAGGAATTGA
Source organism: Muribaculaceae bacterium (assembly GCA_029062985.1). Classification (GTDB taxonomy): domain Bacteria; phylum Bacteroidota; class Bacteroidia; order Bacteroidales; family Muribaculaceae; genus Lepagella. The sequence continues at coordinate 239 of JAIDPA010000089.1, read as the reverse complement.
ACTCGTATTCTCATCCGCAGGAACTTTCCTCGGTTACGCAGACTAATCTTCATACCATTATACTCTCAGGGGGGTCGAACTTAGGTTCTGCCCCCAAATTTTTTATAAAAACAAAAAAAATTTATTTTTTGCACAAAATTTCAACTTATTAATTATCACCACAATATCCCGGAATATTAAAAAAATTTACTACCTTTTATTCCAAAGAATATAAAAATAATTGGTACTATGTAATGCAT
>JAIDPA010000088.1:15574-20613 GCA_029062985.1 Muribaculaceae bacterium | reverse complement strand
ATATTATATCTTTTATCCAATTTAGACTTAGTAAAAGTTTTGACTTGAGCCTCAACTCTACCCTATTGCCAAAATTGGTATGTATTTCTTCAAATTTGGTCTTTTATCTTTTTATAATAATATGTAATTTTGCATAAAAAGATGATTAAAATATGAAAACAATAAAAAACCAGGAATTTGGAGGTGAACGACCCCTATTTGCAGAAAGAAATCTTAGACTTGAAGACGTCACGATTCATGCGGGAGAATCCGCGTTGAAATGTTGCAGCAATATTGAAGCAGTTAATTGTCGTTTTGAAGGGAAATATCCCTTCTGGCATGTCAACGGATTTTTTATAGATAAATGTCTGTTTACTCCCGGCGCCAGGGCGGCTTTATGGTATTCCAGAAATCTGGTAATGACAGACACTCAAGTTGATGCCCCGAAAATGTTCAGGGAAATGGATGGAATCCGACTCAACAATGTCACTATCCCGGATGGTGAGGAAACTTTATGGCACTGCTCAAACGTGGAAGCTGAAAAAGTGGATATTCGAAAAGCCGACTATCTTTTCATGCATTCTCATCATATTAGAATAGACGGATGGTATCAGGAAGGGAATTATTCATTCCAATATTGTCGGGATGTGGAAATACGCAACGCGGTCATTCATTCCAAGGATGCATTCTGGGGCACTGAGAATGTAACAATTTATGATTCCGAGATAACAGGTGAATACCTCGGCTGGCATTCCCGGAGACTCAAACTTGTCAATTGCAAGATTTCAGGCACTCAGCCTTTGTGCTACGCGCACGACCTGATTCTTGAAAATTGTGAATTTGCTCCGGACTGTGATTTAGCTTTTGAAGACAGTGAAGTAAACGCAACTGTCTCAGGTAAAATTACAAGCATCAAAAATCCAAAAGCCGGTTGTATAAAGGCAGATTCAATTGGCGAAATAATAATTGACAAGAATTCTAAAGCTATTGACCCGGTAAAAATTATCACCAATGAATAATTTTGATGAGCTTACACGAAGAAGATCTTCAGGGTCAATGAAATGGGATTCCTATGAAGACTCCGACATAATTCCGCTGTGGGTGGCAGACATGGATTTCAGAACTGCTCCTTCCGTGACAGAATCCCTGTCAGAAAGAGTCCGTACCGGAATTTTCGGCTACACTCATGTTTCAGAAGAATATTTCGAAGCTCTTACCTCATGGTTCAAAAGAAGACACGGCTGGAATATAGACAAGGATATGGTCATCTACACTTCGGGTGTAGTTCCTGCAATTTCCGCGATAATTAAGGCTTTCACACATCCGGGTGACGGGGTGATCCTTCAGACTCCGGCTTATAATTGCTTCTTTTCCTCAATCCGTAATAATGGATGCAGAGAGTATGATAATCCTTTGAGGCGCATTGACTCAGGTATGGAGTTCTCATACGAAATTGACTTTGAGAATCTTGACCGTTTAGCTTCTGACCCGAGGAATAAACTGCTGATTCTCTGCAATCCTCATAATCCTTCCGGAAGGGTCTGGACAAAAGACGAACTGGTGAAGGTACGTGACATCTGTTTGCGTAATAATGTAAGAGTAGTCAGTGATGAGATTCATTGCGAACTGACTCATCAAGGACATGAATACATTCCTTATGCCAACATTGATAAGGAGGCGATAGTGTGCTGTTCTCCAAGTAAGGCGTTTAATACAGCAGGCTTGCAGATTGCCAATATTGTGTGTCCTGACGAGACGTCACGTTGTGCTGTCGACAGAGCTATTAATGATAACGAGGTGTGTGATGTCAATCCTTTCGGAGTCATTGGTCTCATTGCAGCCTATAATAAGGGTGAAGACTGGCTTGATGATCTAAACGAATATCTTGCCGGAAACAGGGAACTGCTCATCAAAGAAATTTCTTCCCATATCCCTCAATGGAAAATCTGTAAATCAGAATCGACCTATCTTGCCTGGATAGATATTTCCGGAAGCGGAATGAATGGTGATGAAATGGAGTCATATCTTAAGAGAGAAGGAAAAGTGCTTGTTAGTTCCGGTTCAATTTATGGTGCGGAAGATTACATACGCATTAATTATGCCACTGCCCGTCCCCGTCTGGAAGAAGCGCTCAAAAGAATAACTTCCGCTATAAAAAAATTATGATGTGACAACAGACATAAAATTCATAAGAGAGGGAAAGCCGTTGACCTGGAGTCAGCGGCTTAGCCTCACATTGACCCTCTCCTTCCCCGCAATGCTTGCGCAGCTTTCAAGCATTGCAATGCAATATATTGATGCGTCAATGGTCGGAAGGTTAGGTGCGGACGATTCAGCTGCAATAGGTCTTGTGTCAACAAGTCTCTGGTTGTTCTGGGGTATTTGTTCTGCCATGACCTCAGGATATTCCGTGCAGCTTGCCCACAAGGTAGGCGCGAACGATGCTAAAGGAGCACGGACTATCTTCCGGCAGGGAATAGTAGCCTCCATAATATTTAGCGTTGTAATGGCAATTATTGGCATAGCGATATCATGGCAGTTGCCTGTCTGGCTTGGAGGAGAAAAGGAAATTTGCGGAAAGGCTTCACTCTATTTTGTGGTATTTGTAGCTGCTCTTCCTCTTCTGACCATGAACTACCTTGCAGGCGGAATGCTCCGATGTGCAGGGAATATGAAGGTGCCGAGTGCTATAAGCGGTCTGATGTGTGTTCTCGACTGCGTTTTTAACTTCCTGCTCATTTTCCCTACTCATATATATGAGATTTTCGGCTTACCGATAAGAATACCTGGAGCCGGACTCGGAGTGCTGGGTGCTGCTTTAGGCACCGTAGGGGCTGAAGCAGTGTGTGCCGCAATTATGATGTGGTATGCCTATTGCCGTCAGCATGAAATAAAGTTGATCGGACATAGTGGCTCATGGCGACTGACAGGAATCATAACCCGTAATGCCGTCGGGATTTCTGTCCCAATGACGGTAGAACACGCCGTAATTTGCGGTGCCCAGATTGCGATTACAATGATAGTGGCTCCTTTGGGAGTGATAGCGATTGCGGCAAATGCGTTTGCTGTCACGGCAGAGAGCCTTTGTTATATGCCGGGATATGGTATAGGAGATGCAGCGACAGCTCTGACAGGACAAAGTCATGGTGCGGGCAGACCTAAACTGGTCAGGAAATTCGGGTATATGGCAGTCGGACTCGGAATGGCAATCATGACTGTTATGGGTCTCCTCATGTATGTTTTTGCCGATGACATAATGCGGTTGATAACTCCGGTTGAATCTATAAGCAGTCTGGGAGCGGAGGTGCTGAGGATTGAAGCTTGGGCTGAACCGATGTTTGCAGCCTCTATTGTCGCCTATGGGGCTTTTGTAGGCGTCGGACAAACAAAATTACCTGCCCTCATGAACCTCGGCAGTATATGGCTCGTAAGAGTTCCCTTGGCTTGGTGGATGGCATCTACTATGGGTCTCAGAGGAGTCTGGATTGCAATGTGTATAGAATTGACATTCCGGGGTTTGATATTTCTTGGGAGATTATTTTTATCAAAATGGTGGAAGAGTCCTAATCCGGAAGCATCCTCGAACTCTAAAGAACAAATATTGGAGACCTAATTACCCCCAACAATCTCTCCACTTAACCCACACCTTTAATCTCCTAATTACCATCACCCATTAACACACACGTTTATTTCAGGTGGAGTGCTTCAAGAAAGCGCTCCACTGTTTGTTTATTCCCGGTGTATTTCCCATGATCCTCGCTTAGTTTGCATGTTTCGCAATAGAAGGGCCATGATTCCGTAATCTTCACAGCAAGCAGCTTTATGACAATGTTTCTCGGTTTTATCCCCTCGAAATCATTTGTGAAATGAGTACCGATACCATAAGAAGGTAGACATTTCCCTGATGCATACCTCTGAATCTCTATTGCGGAGTCAACATCAAGGGCATTACTGAATATCACTTGTTTCCCTCTCGGATCAATGTTCAGGCTCTCATATTTCTTTATGATATTATCGAGCTGTTCAAAATTGTTGCCGCTGTCCACTCTCAGACCTTTGAACATATTGGCATAATCCTCCGAAAAATTCAGACTGAATATTCTCCATCCATAAGTATCGTAAAGGAACGTGCCTAACGCACCCCTGTACGTCTGACCCCATGCACCCATGGCGAGATGATTTGACATTTGCGGACCATACATTCCGGCAATCGCACAGATCAGTTCGTGAGCCATAGTCCCTATTGGAGTGAGATCATATTTCATGGCAAGATAAACATTGCTCGTGCCTGTAAACCTCCCTTCTCCCCTCTTATCTTTCTGACTTTCCTGACACTCTTTCATTGCCCTTACAGCCGTGTCCTGAGCTGTAAAGGAAGCTCTGCGACGAGTGCCGAAATCACTGAAAACGCATCCAGCCTCAATCAATCTGCTTCCTTTATTCCATGACTTATTATAATAGGCGTCATAATCGAGCTTCGAGGATTCACCTGTCATTATATAATAGAGTTCTGAAATTATTGCCAGCACCTTTACCTCAAGAAGAATTGTATGGCTCCAGCTCCCTTCAAATTCTACGCTCAGATGACCTTCTTCATCCTGAGAAACCGATACCCAATTACTGTCATATTTAAATCCCTTCAGATAGGTGCAGAACCATTCCGGAATGAACTTACATTTTCTTCTCAGAAAAGCAGTTTCTTCTTCCGTGATCCGTAGGTTCTCAAGAAATTTTATCTGACGACGCAATTCCTCAGCAAATCCGTCGGGATAGACAGTGTTATCACGGTCATTGAATTTGTACTTAACCTGTGTGCGGGGAAAGTTATCGATAACGGCACAACACATTGTGAATTTATATAAGTCGTCATCAGTAAAATAATTGATGATTTGGGGTATCTCTTTCATGTATCAGTTCTTAAGTTGAATTATGAATTTGCTGAAAAAAGGATTTCAAATCCTGCCTGATTTAATCCTTTTACAAAATTATATAAAAAGATGGAAAAAATTAATTTTCAAATACCAAAATTCAATGGTAAGCCGTTTTTTAGAGTAATGATA
>JAIDPA010000088.1:0-15564 GCA_029062985.1 Muribaculaceae bacterium | reverse complement strand
AATGATATGATTTCATTTTAAAAAATTACTTATTTGAAATTAATCCTGAAAAAGTTCAAGCAACTTCCCGAGAAAATCTGACGGATGAAACAAAATTTTCGCTAATTTTGTCGAATATTTCTCATTATATCTTGATATGGCAGATTAGACTCTTCCTCATTTGGATATAAATTCACTTTTCTCTCTGAAGTGAAAGACAGATATATCGTCTCCACTTTCGCAATATCAGCTTAACGGACATGACTGCTGAGCTCGCGAAACTAATAAATATTTAACTAACCTAACCAATACCGAAAAATGATTAAAGGGAAAATTGGAAGTCTTTTATGTTGCATACTTTTGATGGCAGCAGCGGCTTTATGTGTCAATAAGACTATATTCGGATACCCGGAGAAGCCTGCGACTGAAGAGAAAAAATCCCCTTCTTCTTCAGTTGAAGAAAAAGGAAGCGGAAAATTTGTAGTGCTTACGAATGACTTATGTAATGTCACAGGTTATGCCGGGAAAACTCCTCTTGAAATTAAGATTGTAAATGATACGATTGAAGAAATCGTTCCTCTAAGTAATAAGGAAACTCCCTCTTTTTTCAAAAGGGCTTCCCGAATTTTAGAAAGCTGGAAAGGGAAAAGTGTTGATGAGGGAATAAAACTTGACGTTGACGCAGTCTCCGGAGCAACGATGTCTTCTCAAGCATTAAAGGCGAACGTATCAGCCGGACTGTCGGAATATGATTATCATAAACCAACGGACACTCCTTCCGAACCGTTGCCTTTGAGAATCTGGGTGGCTTTGGGTGTTACGTTAATCGCTTGTGTTTTCCCTTTATTTGTAAGAAATAAGTATTATCACAACATTCAGCTGATCACAAATGTAATAGTTCTCGGGTTCTGGGCAGGCCAATTCCTTGACTATTCATTGATGCTTAAGTTTATGTCATCAGGAATTTCACTTCCGGCAGGTCTGACAGCGATAGCCATGCTGATAGCTGCCTTCATATATCCTCTGTTCGGACGCCCGCAACATTATTGTAATCATATATGTCCGTTAGGCTCTGCTCAACAGCTTATTACCAACATATCTAAATGCAGGATCACTTTAGATCCGAGAGTTGTAAATGTCCTCAATTGGTTTCGCAAGATTCTCTGGGCAGTGCTTATGTTGCTTTTATGGGGAGACACAGCAACCGCATGGATGGATTATGAACTTTTCCAGGCTTTCATGTTTAAATCCGCTTCATGGACCATCATCATTATAACAATAGTTTTCCTTCTTCTCTCCTTTATCGTGTCTCGCCCCTACTGTCGGTTTGTCTGTCCGACCGGGTCATTATTTAAAAGAGCTGAAAATATGGATTAAAGGAATAAACTTTTTAAACATAAGAAAAAACATTAATCATAATAAAAAGCAATTGATAAAATGAAAAATAAAGGTTTTTTAATTATTATCCTTGCTATAGGTCTGGTGATAGTTTCCTATAAATGGGTTGAATCCTTACAAAAGAATCACCCGACAGAAAATGAAACAATAATAAAGAACACAACATTTGATGATATCATGAGCCGCACAAGTGTGCGTGCCTATTCAGATAAGGATGTCACCGCCGAACAGGTTGATACCCTCCTCAAAGCAGCCATGGCTGCCCCCACAGCAGGCAATAAACAGCCCTGGAGATTTGTCGTCATCCGCAATAAGGAGGTGCTCACATTCATCTCCGAAGAGTTCGGAAGCATGAAGATGATGAAAGAAGCTAAGGTAGCCATTGTGGTCTGCGGTGATGTTACTGCTACTTTTCCGGGCGAAGGTCAGGATTATTGGATAGAAGACACCTCTGCAGCAACAGAGAATCTCCTTCTGGCTGCCCATTCTATCGGATTGGGGGCTGTTTGGTGTGGTATTTATCCCATGAAAGACAGAGTGAAGATATTCTCTGAAATGCTTCATTTGCCAAAGGAGATTCTGCCTTTGGGTTGTATTGCCATCGGGTATCCCGAAGGAGAAACTATCCCAAAAGATAAATGGAAACCGGAAAATGTGCATTATGAAAGCTGGGACAGTGTGCCGGCAACGTTGATAAAGAAATAAAAGTAAATAATAATATGTATTTTTTTGATAACGATTATATGATTGGTGCCCATCCTGAAGTGATGGAGCAGCTGGTTGCCACTAATAGTCTTCACACAGTAGGCTATGGAAGAGACGAATTTACGCAAAAAGCAAAGGAATTGATTTTAAAGAAGTGTGGTCTCCGGGAAGGAGATGTATATTTCCTTGAAGGAGGCACACAAAGTAATCTCGTAGTAATCGACCGAATCCTTGACTATAACGACGGTGTGATCGCTGCCGATACAGCTCATATCAATGTTCATGAGGCAGGGGCTATCGAGGCATGCGGGCATAAGATAATCGCCCTTCCCAATAAAGACGGAAAACTGACTCATCAGGCAATCAAGGAATACGTCATGAGCTATCTGAACGACGATACCTGTCATTATATGGTCCGCCCGGCAATGGTCTACATTTCTTTCCCGACTGAATTGGGCACAATCTATTCTCTTAAAGAATTGAAAAGGATTAGGGAAGTGTGTGATGAGTTTCATCTCCCTCTTTACATAGATGGAGCACGCCTCGCATACGGGCTCGCATCCCGAAAGAATGATGTAACCCTTAACGATATTGCTTCAAGTGCTGATGTCTTTTACATAGGAGGCACAAAATGCGGTGCATTATTCGGGGAGGCAGTTGTTACGCGACGTCCTGAACTTCTTCCCCGTTTTGTTTCTCTTATAAAACTTAGAGGCGCCACCTTAGCAAAGGGCCGCCTTTTGGGAGTGCAGTTCCTTTCCTTGTTCTCAAATTCGCTCTACGAGAGAATCGGCAAACATGCTGTCGATATGGCAATGCTTCTCAAAGAAGGGTTTATGAAAAAGGGTTATCCTCTTTTCATCGACTCTCCTTCCAATCAGCAATTCTTTATTCTTCCGAACGACAAAATTGAATCATTGAAAAAGATTGCTTCATTTGAGTTATGGGGTCCGAAAGGGGAAACTTCTACTCCGGTAAGATTCGTAACAGACTGGTCAACTGTCGAAGATGAAGTCAGGGCATTAATCAAAGCTTTATAAAAAGCATCTTAAAAATTTAACTATAAAAAACTCCTCCATCGGTCAATTTCCTAAGAATCCGATGGAGGAGTCAATTTTTTTAAATGTTCGGCAAGCAATTAATCAATACTTATTATCTCATAATCGAGGGAGCCGAGTCCTATTTCAGCCGCACGATCTATGGTATGAGTGCCATGTCGGCTGTTTATTCTTTCAATCAGGGGCGCATTATCATTTCCTTCTGACGGAGTCATGTTGAAAATGATATCGACACAAGCCTTATCAAGGGCAACCGGATCTGTCGAAGCAAGAATACCATAGTCTTTCAGCTTTACCTCCGAAGGATGAGCGGCACAATCACAATCGACCGACATATTATTCATGACATTTATATAGATGATATTATCGCCAAAATAATCATGAACTCCTTGCGCAGCAGATGCCATAGATTCGAGGAAATCATCCTGCTTTGCAATATTATCCCATAATCCTTCTACCTTATCATGCTTTCCCGCTGAATGGATATAAGATTTTCCATCGGCTGAAGCTACACCTATACTTGCATTCTTAAGGACACCACCGAATCCACCCATAGCATGTCCCTTGAAATGGGCGAGATTGACCATATAATCATAGCGAGGAAGATGACTGCCAACTATATCATACTTGATATGCTTCTGATCTTTCACAGGAATCTTCATCTGTCCTTCCTCATCCATCAGGTCAACAGGGGCAATTGAATCATATCCGTGTTCCTTTACAGTTTGCCAGTGAGCATCGAATGTGTTCCGCTTTCCGTTGTAGGCTGTGTTACACTCAACAATTGTACCATTCACTTCCTGAACGAGATCCTTAATAAGCGCCGGACTTAAATAATTAGGATTTCCGGCTTCGCCTGTACTGATTTTCACTGCTACTCTATGACCGTCGGCGGCGCGTCCCAAAGCCTTATAAATCTTCACCAAGGCTTCAGGAGTAATCTCGCGTGTCATGTAGACCTTAGATTGTGCAAAGCATGTCATTCCTGAAAAAAGAATTGCTACTGCAAGAATAAATCGTTTCATAAATTTTAATTATTAATTTAAATTTCGCCGGCTTACCCTGAGGTTAAACTTAACCTGTTAACCCGCTGATAAGATAGACCGAAACTTAAGCTTGTGAAAATAGGTTTATAAATTCCTTTTACGCAAATTTATATATTCTGTTTGATACTATTTATATCCTGCGTCTTAAAAAATGTGAAGATAAATATTATTTAAAAGAAAAAGCCATACAGTCTTCAGAGTCTGTACGGCTTCCTTTTTATCCTTTTTATTAGAAATGAATTTCAGTTATGATTACCTAATCGTCATACCGGATGAATTTCCCGTTTTTATCAAATTTCATATCTATGCCATTTGATAATTCCACATCATAACCATGACGTTCTTTTTCAATTCCGACTACTTTTGCTCCCGACTGATTTGTTTTTACGAAATCTGCAACAGCTTTTGGAATGAAGAAAGAAGGAACTGATTTATTATTAGGAGTCTCAACATTTTCCCAGTTTCCTTTACTGTCAAATGTAATTTCAGAGCCATCTGTCAGAATCACTTCGTATTCTTTAATTTTTCCAAGAGTTTTATCAATTTTTACAAGACTTACATCAGCCTTGAAATTCTTTTCAATCGTTGTTTTAGCGGCAGCCGGTAAAACCGATGCATCGTGTGCATAATTATCCTTAGCAGAAGCCCCTATGCTTATTGCCAGAATTAATGATAAAAATAAAAATAATTTCTTCATAGTATAATATCATTTTGATTTATAGCCTTACAACGTCTATCCGGAATTATTTGTTCAAGCGAATACACCATTGAAAATAATATCTTTAACAACTTTTAGTATCTCTTTGAAATTCCAGATTGTTTGGGGAATCGATTTCTAAATTTATTTCCAATTTAAGTTTCGCTTGTTCAATTTGCGAGACTTAGATAATTTATATATAAATTTGCATGAACGAACCTACTCTAAAGCCGAGAATACATTCGAGAATAAATTATGGAGCAATTAATAACAGTTGGTTTACCGATAAAAGGGAAACCCAAATATCATAATATCGACAAGGATAGAATTCTGCTTGAAAATCTACTCATAGGCAAAGGTTTTCATTGGGAAAAAAGTATCTCAGTTACTTTGCCGGGGATTGTGAGGGAAACTGACGACAATGAATTTCCTTTAATTAATATTCTCCCGATTGAAGAATATCTGAAGTGTGTGGTCGGGAGCGAAATGAATCCGAGGTCTCCTATAGAATTTCTTAAGGCACACGCAATAATTTCAAGAAGCTGGGCATTAGGTAAAATCTTACATTCACATCCTGAAGGGGGAAGTAAAACAGATTGCACAGGTGATAGTTTGATCGGATGGGATGATACTGCTGATCATTTAAGGTTTGATGTCTGCTCCGATGATCACTGCCAGCGCTACCAAGGATTGCAGGAAGTTTCAGAAAAAGCATTGGCTTCTCTTAGTCTCACGGAAGGCATGGTTATCACTGATAAAAAAGGGAAGCTGATTGATGCGAGATTTTCAAAATGCTGCGGAGGGAAAACTGAAATATTCTCAACATGCTGGCAGGAGCAGAAAATGCCATGTCTTGAAAGTGTTGAAGATCCCTGGTGCGACCTCACCCAGCTAAGCAAAAAGGAGCAACTTAATATTCTTTCACTAATATATAAGGAGTATGATTTGTCCACTCAAGGTGGATATGAATGGGAAACTAACATAAAAAAGGAAGAAATAAGGAAAAATCTCAGTCAGAAATTTAGGAGAGATATAGGAGAAATTATATCCCTGCGAATCATCGAAAGAGGAGCGTCAGGCAGAATAAAGTATATTGAATTGACCGGGACGGAAGGGAGAATAACAGTCGGGAAAGAATTATGGATCAGACGCATTCTCTCCCCTACTCATTTATATTCCTCATGGTTTAACATTCAAGACAAAGGAGATTATCTGAATTTAAAAGGGAAAGGCTGGGGACACGGAGTAGGACTTTGTCAACTTGGAGCAGCAAGAATGGCACTTGAAGGGAAGACTGCCGAAGAGATTCTTCAGTTTTATTATCCCGGGAGTAAAATTGTAGAGGCTGGAGGGGTTAGGCTGTAGGCTGTAGGCTCGGGTCTTGAACCTCGAACCTTAAGCCTTGAGCCTCGAGTCTTGAACCTAATGCCTAAAGCCTGAAGCCTCAATAATCTATTAAAATTTTCAATTTTGAAATTTCAATTATCATTTTTTGAAAACATGTTGTATAACATATTTTTAAATTATTTTTTATAAAATATATGTTGTAATTTTGCGACAAACTACGATTATAGGTAGGGAATCTTGTTTTTAGGACTCTTACTCAATTCTTACATGTTTTCTCAAGCTCATTTTTCAATGGGTTTTTGTATGCAATTTTTGTTTAACATATAAATAATCACATCATGAAGAAAAAATTACTCTACAGTTTTCTGTTGGGGTTGTTTGCGATTCCTGGTGCTTGGAGCGCGAATTATGGGCTTCCGGCAGGAATTCAGGAAGGCAATATCCTCCACTGTTTCAACTGGAAGTTATCCGACATTAAGGCAGAGTTGCCAAATATCGCTGCTGCCGGATTTGGTTCAGTTCAGGTGTCGCCCCTTCAGAGGAATGTTTCTGTTGGCTCCGGTTGGTCTGATGCATATCGTCCATACGATTTCAAATTCATTGGAAGTGCAGGCCTCGGCTCAGCTGAAGACCTTAAAAGTCTCTGTCAGGAAGCAGAAAAATACGGTATAAAGGTAATTGTTGACGTAGTAGAAAATCACGTTGACGGTCATGGAGCAGGTGATCATTCCCTATATCATGATCCGTGGTGGAATTCAAATAACCGCCTGCGTTGGTACGGAGATGTAAGTAATTGGAATGACCGAGGACAAGTTACAAAAAATCAGATGGGTGGCGGCGATGGTTATCCGGATGTAAATTCGGAAGACAGCGAAGTCGCAGCCAGAGGTAAGGCATATATCGAGGAATTGAAGAATATGGGTGTCAAAGGCATTCGCTTTGATGCTGCCAAACATATCGGATTGCCTTCAGAGGGCTGCCAGTTCTGGGCAACTGTTACTTCCGTGCCCGGTCTCTATTATTATGGAGAAATTCTTGATGGTCCCGGTGGAAACGGCGATGCTCTCATGAAGGAATATACCAAGTATATGAGCGTTACTGATAACAACTATGGAAATCAGGCAACTCAGAATAACGGTGTCCCCGGTGGTCATGCAGGATGGTGTGCATCGACTATTCCGGCTAATAAAACGGTTTATTGGGGAGAGAGCCACGATACCTATGCTAATAACGATGGTTTCTCAAAAAATCTGAGTCAGGATCAAGTAGACCGTGGTTATGCTATTGTAGCTTGCCGTAACGGAGAAACTGCTCTGTATCTTTCCCGTCCTTCTGCCAAGAATTTTGGAGATATCAAAATTGGTATAAAAGGTAGCACTGCATACGCTAATAAACAGATTGCAGAAGTTAATAAATTCCGCAATGCTATGGTCGGACGTGCCGATTACTTTAGCGGAGGTAATGGAGTTGCATCTGTCACACGTAAAGACGGAGGCGCAGTCATTGTGGCTAACGGTGGAAACCGTAACATCTCAGTGGCAAACGGTGGTGGTTATTGCCCGGCAGGTACTTATACAGATCGTGTAAGCGGAGGTACTTTCACTGTAACAGCTTCTACAATTACAGGTAATGTAGGTCCAAGCGGTATCGCTGTTATTTATGCAGATGGCGTTACTCCCCCTCCGACACCTGATCCGACACCTGGTCCCACACCTGATCCTACTCCGGGCGGATCTTATTGGCTACTCGGTAATATTGACGGAGCACAATGGTCAACTACAGGTGGTGCGACATTCACATCCAACGGTAATGCATACGTTGCCAAAAATGTAAAATTGACAGCTAAAACAGGTGAGACCAAGTGCTATTTCAATATTACAGATGCTACCGGAGCTGATTGGGATGAGCTTAATATTAAAGCGAATCGTTTTGGTCCGGCTACTGAAGGCGTAGCAATTACATTAGGAGAAACCGCTTCAGTTACAAAATATGCCAATAATGTGGATGCTTCTAACTGTAAATCCTGGACTCTCCCCGCTGGTTCATACGACTTCACATTCAATCCTTCGGCGCTAACATTGGTTGTCACTAATGCAGGCGGCACTCCGGATCCAACCCCCGGTCCTACACCGAATCCCGATCCAACTCCGACTCCGGGAGATGATTATTATGTCTATTTTGACGACATGTCAAAAACTGATGTTGCTGTTTGGGCGTGGGTAGCTTCTACAGAAGAGAATTGTACAAATGCCGGTGGTCAAGGCTGGCCCGGCGATAAAATGACTCTGAAAGATGGCAAATATTATTGGGCTCTTCCGGCAGGGAAAAGCGTTCCAACTAATATTATAATTAGTTGGGGCGAACATAAAGATGCTGATAAAGCTGGTGGAAAAGACCTTGTATTTGTAAATAAAGCAACTTATCATGCGGATGGTTCTTACACTGAATATGTAAACCCAAATCCTAACCCGAATCCGACTCCTGACCCGGATCCAATTCCCGGACCGACTCCCGGACCTGACCCTGTTCCGACTCCAACCGGAAATAATCTCATCACTGAATATTTCAAGGTGAATCCTAACGGCAAAGTTGGTTCTAACAAAACAATATCTATGTCGTTTAATGAACAGAAATCCACTACAGCCCTCAGCAACTGGACAGAGGCTGAACTTATTGCTCAGGGTGTTGCCCGCGATGTCTGTCAGGCTTTCAAGGGTGTTCACGAACGTCCTATCGTAGACTCTTACGCTCTTTATGCAGCTTACGACAGCCAGAATCTCTATCTCGGCGTCCAGTATGTCTACACTATCTGGGATATCGGTGGTGAAGGTAAACAGCCCGGTGAATCCAAGCCGTATAACATGGATGGTAAACTTTGCTTCGCATTTGACCTGAATCCGAACGTATCTGCTAAGGGTATTACTAATGAAAATTCTTCTATTTGGCAGAATAAAGTTTTCACTACTTTTGAAAACGGTTCAGACGCTTGGTGGTATGGCTCTACCAAACCCGGTGTAGGTAAACCCGGTTTCTTCGTTCCGAATGCTAACGGTATCTGCGACTATACTGATCCGGAATCTTGTAAAGAATCAACAGTGAAATATGGATATGCTGATGGTCTTCTCCCGTCAATCACGGCAGTATATGGTCAGGATGACTTCAGCTATGATCCGGAGCTTCTCAAAGGAAACACAGGTTTCATAGACCTCCGCAGCGAAATTGATGATTCAGCTCACACATTCTATGAATACACATTCCCTCTTGCTCTCTTGGGTGTGACTGAAGATTATATCAAGAACAATGGTATTGGCGTAATGGTGGTGGATTTCTATGGCTCAAGCGCACATTCTTCATTACCTTATGACCCGAGCTTCTTCGATAATGTAAATGAAGCTTATTCAGCTGATGACTCTTCAAGCGGTGAGAAAGAAGATCAGGATATCGTCACTTACGCTCATGCTCGTATCGGCAAACTTGCTTCATCAGCTGTTGAATCATTGCCTGTTGAAAGTGTTGATGCTGACGTTGCTCCGGTCTACTACAACCTCCAGGGTGTACGAGTAGATAATCCTTCAAAGGGTCTCTATATCGTTGTCCGCGGTAATAAAGTTTCTAAAGAGATTGTTAGATAATTTCTAAGAAATAAATATTTTTAAGAGCTTCACCATTGGTGGAGCTCTTTTTTTAATATTTTTAATAAACCTTTTAATTCCTTAGTTGTTTTATAGATAAAACCTGATAAATCTATCGATAAATCTATCAACTCTCTCTTCTCAACTCTATTACTTCTTCCACCCTCTCTCCCTTTCTTTTCTATTTCTTATTTATTAATCCTTTTTTACTATTTTCTTATGGCAACTTCCTCTATGCTTAAATCTTCTAATGGCAGCTCATTCTGTGTTTCTTCTCTTCTGAAAGTTATCATTGTTCTGGCAGCAGTGATTTTCTCAGCTGAAAATTCATACGTTTCAGCAAAAGGAAAAGCATCTTCGCCGGAATTTGAAAAAGCTATCGCCCTGCTCAAAAAATATGAAGGCCTCCACAAGAACCACGGTAACCTGATTGGTTATGGTCATCTTGTAGTAGAAGGTGACGGCTACAAACCGGGAGCAAACCTTTCCGAAGCACAAGCTGACAGACTCCTCCGGAAAGATCTACGTCTCCTTTGCAAGGAATATCGTTCTCTTGGAAAAGACAGTCTGCTGATGGCAGTTTTTGCTTATAACCTCGGCAAAGGTGGTGTGGCACGTTCATCTGTGTATAAATCACTTCAGGCAGGCAACCGCAACATAAAAAACACCTACCTCTCTTATTGCAAGGCAAAAGGCAAAATCATCACCCAGCTCCAGAAACGTCGTCAGGAAGAACTTGAAACTCTTTTCTTTGACTGATTATACTCTAACTTAACTTACAAAAGAGGATTTTTCCTTTCAGAATTGTTATAAACTATGAATGCTATCATAGTATTCTTTAAAAAAACGATTATGGAAAATTTCTCTGCAAATAAATCACATTCTCCTACAAAATCATTAAGAAAACTCCTCTGGGTCGTTCTCACGGCTGCAATAGCCATAGGAGGGTTCATGATAGCTAACGGAACGGATGTATCAACTAAAAAAGTATATACCGTTGAATTTGAGAAAGCCGTGGCGTTAATAAAAAAATATGAGGGAATGCATAAGAACCACCCTACTCTCATCGGCTACGGTCATCAAGTGATTGCCGGCGACAAGTATAAAAGGAGAGCGAATCTTACTCTCGCGCAGGCTGACGAATTGCTTAGGGACGATCTCTCAAAACTCTGCGCACGGTATAGGAGTTTCGGACAGGACAGTCTGCTCCTTGCGGCGCTTGCATATAATTGTGGCATTGGGACAGTTGCCCGTTCATCTGTCTATAAGAATTTACAGGCAGGCAACCGCAACATTGAATCAGCCTATCTCGCCCACTCTAAATCACGAGGTAAAACACTCTCTCAGCTAAAAAGACGAAGACAGGAGGAACTTGACAGCCTCTTCTCTCCCACTCTTATTCCGTCCCCTTTAACAGCTGCAATTTAATAATAAAGATTAATTGAAAGAATGAAAACATACTCTTATATATTTCCTCTTCTCACCGTTTTGATTTTCCCTCTGACAGGGTGCAATGGCAATTCCGGCAAATCAAAAATCAGTCGTCCTGATCTGCCAAAGGAAGTCCGTCCTGTAGCTGAGGCAATAGTCAACGAATCGCCGGAGGAATTCGCCTCTGCCGTATCGTATCCTATCGAACGTCCCTATCCTTTGAAAAATGTTGAAGATTCTGCATCCATGGTGGCTTATTATCCGAATCTTATTGATGAGCCCCTGAAGAAGGCTGTCACTGAGACACCTGATTCTGCATGGCAACAAGAAGGTTGGCGAGGATGGACCCTTGATAATGGTTCATATTTCTGGATTGATGAAGGAAAAATCTACAGTATGACCTATGTGTCCAAAAAGGAAACCCAGATGCTTGACTCTTTGCAACACCTTGAAATTTCCTCTCTTGAGCCTTCGTTGCAGCCAAATTGGATTCCGGTGGCTTGTGTTGTAGATTCTGTAAGTGGAGCAATATTCAGAATAGACACTAAAGCAGATAGTGAGCCTGCTGTCTATAGACTTGCAGGTTATTCTGATGGAAGCGATCTTTCGGGCGCTCCTACGGTTGTATTATATGGCTCTCTTGAGTTAGAGGGTTCTATGGGAAACAGATTCTATCATTTTAGTGATGAAAACGGCACCACTGCCCTTTATACTCCCGATATTTCCGATGATGAGGCTGTCCCGGAAATTGAGATAGACAAGAAAGGCAAATCAAAAAGATATGGTGCCAGACCGGCTTATTGGCTTGACCACGTAAAAAAGGATAAAAGAAAATAAGAAGTTACTCATAGATAATGAAAGGAGCTGATTCAATTGAATCAGCTCCTTTCATTATCTATGAGTAGTTTTATAAACCCACTCATTCTGCTATTTAAACGGGAAATTTATACCGAAGTTTAAAGCAGCGTTGGAATTGAGAGGAATGCCCTGCTTTGCAAGTTTACCTAAAGTATGATCCATGCCAACAAAGAGATTGAAGCCGGGAACATGGAGATTGAATAACCAGCCAAAACCTACACCGTATGTGCCCATGACCATATTAACGTCTGCCGAAAGACATTTTACAGGGCGTACATTCGCTGATAATCTGAATTGTGT
Source organism: Muribaculaceae bacterium (assembly GCA_029062985.1). Taxonomy (GTDB): domain Bacteria; phylum Bacteroidota; class Bacteroidia; order Bacteroidales; family Muribaculaceae; genus Lepagella. Next base: position 3,113 of record JAIDPA010000088.1, on the reverse strand, counting down.
CCAGGTGTACTTCCCGTTAATTCTTGTGGAATTTAGCAGACCAAAATGAAGCTTGCGATAATAAGGCAGTTCATATTCACCTGCAAAATTCAGAGTCGCGCCCAAAGCTCTGGTATAAGAAGAAATCTCTTCGACATCAGTCATCTGATAAAGATTGGCAAGATTATCAGTAAAGCGGTGCCATTCATTCGAAAATGAATTTTCTGCATCATCATTCGCATTAAAAATGTAAGAATCTGTAGAAATTTCCTGTGTTCCGTTTGTGGTTGCCTTCTGAGTCTTACCCCAGTTTACAAAACCGAGATCAAGAACAGCGGCAGAGAATTTGAGGTCTCTCCATTCATAAGTTGCACCTAAATCAAGAGCCATACCGAACCCCTGAGGTTTGAATGAATCAATTTCTCCGCCGGACACATAATCCTTACCGGTGTTTTCGTTCTGATCGAATTTATATTTGAATCCCCCGACTGAAGCATAAACTTCTGCATTTGTCCTTGCTTTCCAGGCGTTCACTCCAAGATCAAGTTTCGCATCATTGAAATGGAAATCAAAGTTTCCTACTCCTACAAGAAACTTTAGAGAAGCACCAACCCTCAATCCCGGTACCTGTTTGATGTCCCGAGAATGATTGAGAGCAATCTGAGCGTATGCATTGGCATTGCCAAATAAATTTTCAATTTCGTATGTGGAATTGGTTATACCCTCTTTGGCAAGCGAGAAAAACGAACCCGGAACAGAGACATCCAGATTGGCTATCGCACCTAATGAAACTGAATTGTATCCGCCGAATGCTTTAAAGCCGACAGTAAGGATATCAATTTTTTCGCTCGTCCCGAGTCGGTTCTTATCACCAAACTTTTTCATTGCCTCCCCTTCGCTGACATTCGGATTTGTAAACAGAACCGTCTTTCCGTTTCTGTTATAGAAAATATCCGAAACGTGCAGATTGCCATGCACATTTAGATTCAGATTTCCTAAAGCCGGGAAAGAAACGAATCCTGTTTCATTTCCGTAAGCAGGGTTCATCTGAAAGCGGTAATCATAGTTGTCAAGGAAATATCCGGAATATGTGGTTTGTGAAAATCCGGAAATAGAGGCAAGGAGTGCAAACGCACCGAGAATATATCTCTTTCTATATATTTTCTTCATGAGAGTCTTTTTTATAATTCTTTAGTGTAGTTACCACTCACTTTTACCCTAATATCATTGAGAGTAAATGTCTGTTCAGGAGATAAAGCCTCACCGCTATCTCCTGAAATTTTCACTGTGTAGGTTATTCCGTCAAGATTTTTAATTTTTCCGCCTGTCAATTTCAGTTCTATCGGATAATTTCTTGCCCCTTCAGGAATCATGACAGGTTCAAATTTCACTGAACCGATCTGATTACCGTTCTTCCCAATGGGGAAACCTGAAAGTTCAGCACTGACCGGAAGATTGTTGTCAACTTTTGCTGTTAAAACGAGTTGTTCGATTTCAATTGCATCCACTTCGTCATCGCTCCAGCCATCCTGTGTCTTTGAATAAATGATGACTGACTCATTATTTCCATCTGACGCTAAAGCAAGAGGAGCAAGGAACTGCCATTCTCCCTTGAGACCATTGATGTCAACGCCAAGAACAAAATGATCTACTGTCTGGCTATAAATCTTTGTATTTGGAAGAGAAATCTTTATGCTCTGCGGCAGTCCGTTTCCGCTCAAAACATCTCCTAACTTTGAAAATTCTTCATGCTGAGCATTTTCAAAACCTTGAGGGAAAGATGACGGTTCTTCCGGAGAAAGACAGAAGTTATAGGGTCCGCTTTCACCTTTATTATGTTTCACTTCAAAATAGCCGTTGTCAAGTTCGAATTTTTTGGAGGGTTCTCCATCTCTCAAGCTTTCAAGGCTTAAGCCGATCTGATAATTAAGCCCGTAAGAAGCTATCGGATTATTAAGGCTAAGATAAATCTGAGGATTGGAAAGCACGAGATTTGTACCCGGCTGGCTGAACACATCAGGAATTTCATTAAGGTTAACCGGATCGATATCTATTCCCTCAAGATTGTAATCAACCTTTCCTGATATTGCGCTGATATTCATGTCTGCAAGCTGATAATCTATATCAAGATTAATGGAAGAAGGAACCGGCGCATTACTTCCGGAGGCTGCAATCGAAAGATTTGCTTTTTCAATATCGATATGGGTCACAATGTCAAGTTCTCTTATTTCTGAATCGATCTCATCCCCGCTTTCAACTAAATTGATGGCTGAAATAAGAATTTCAACTTTCCCCTTGCCGTCAGTTATTGGAATTCTTGACACGGTGCATTTACCTGTTGCCGAATCATAAGTCCCGTTCGGAGTGACAGCATCCACTGTCATACCTTTTGGGAGAGTAAACTCTAAATCGGTAATGGCAAAACTCAAATTTGCCGGCTGAGAAGGAAGAGAAAACTGTATTTCGAATACTGAATCATCAAGGAAGATCTCAGTGATTTCTTCAATTGCTTCATCCAGAGATTCCGCTTTATAAATTACAGTTCGTTTAACTTTATTCGGGAAAGGCACTTTCACTTCTCTGCCCGCCGGTATAACAGCAGATGAAGGATTGAAAGTAACCGGTTCTGAAACAGGTTGCTCCACCGGAGTATTTATTTTCCCAATAGAAATAACATTGGATGTGAATGAACCCGATTGATTAACAGCATAAACTTTCTTGCCGTTTAATTCTACTTCCTGAATCTGGTCGCCGTCATGAATCTTAATGACATCACCCAGAGTGATACTTTCAATATTTACAGGGATTACAAGGTCTTTCACCTTGAAAGAGCTGGTCGTATCGATATCCGACAAATCGTATTTGTCGTCAATACAGCCTGTCAGCGAAACTATCGCCAAAAGGGGTAAGCCACCCCACAAAACGCTTTGTTTCATGATTACTGCTTATTAATGTTGTTTTAATTCTATTTTTTTGTCAAATCCTTAATCCAAGATCCATCCCTAAATCTTAATATTTGTTTAAAAATTCTGATTCTCTATAAATACAAGTCTCAGCTGATTAAGTTTTGAAGCAATTCAAAATCTTTAAAGAAGGTTTCTTCTTTATTAATAACTTTTTGCAAAGATATATTA
>JAIDPA010000087.1 GCA_029062985.1 Muribaculaceae bacterium | reverse complement strand
AGATGTTTTTAAGAGACAGATATTAAGGCTTGGTTTACGAATTTCTACAGATAAAACTTTTCAGGATTCGCAGACTTTTCTTACTTCCTCTTCAGAAATTCCAAGGGCTACTGATATTTCACCGATCGTCATCCCACTACGGTATAAACGTCGGAGCATCTCCGCTCTACCCTTTAATAATCCTTCTTCTAACCCTTTGGCATGCCCTTCCGCTAATCCTTCCTCTTTTCCTTTTGCCAGACCTTCTGCCAGACCTTCCGCTCTACCTTCATCGCGAGCTGTATCAAGGACATCATTCTGAACCATTATATTATCAATATGAGCAAAATACGCTCTTTTCTCCTTTTCAGACATGGAAAGAACCCGAAGTTTTTCTTTAACTTCCTGAAGTCCTGGCGTACGAGTATCTTCCTTTATTTTCCCCGTTTTTAAATATGTCATCCATTCATCAAGTGGTGTTTCCGGAATCCTATCGTAGACATTTACTCTTACAAGATAATACTCTGGAAAAACCTTACGAGGCAGATGCTGGACAATCACACCATCCTCTTTCATATTGACAAGCAATTCATTGCCGGTATGTATTCCTGTAAATTTTGTTTCTCCATGATAAACATAATCATCACCTTGTCCGAAATCACAATATAGAATGCTTATCGAATAGACTTTCTTGACCTGATCATATTTATCTCCAATATTTATATGTTCCGTGATAGCCTTACAGGTGCCATAAAGGATTCTTTGCAGATAATACAGCTGACGAGTTAATTGAACCTCAACGATTATCAAGTGCCCTTTACTGTTTTTAGCTTTGATATCTACACGATTAAATTTATCTTGACTATCCTCCTGATTGGATTCGCTTTCAAGTATTTCCTCTATATGGATTTTTTCTCCTAATAATACTGTGATCAATCCCTCAAGGATACCAAAATTTGCTTTGTCACGAAGCATGTGCTTCATAGCCCAATCAAAGCGTATGTAGTTATCATCATTCTGCATAGCAATTAACATAGAGATATAGTGTGAGATTCCACAAAATTAATCAAAATCTTTTAATTATTAAATATTTATCGTCAGTTTTTACTCATTTGAAAAGAATTATCTGTCAGTTTCTGAAAATCGCTTAATCTTTTTCCTGTTTCGGAG
>JAIDPA010000086.1 GCA_029062985.1 Muribaculaceae bacterium | reverse complement strand
GATTATACGTTCCTACATTTGTGTGAGTAAAAATTATTTAATAAATTTATTCAATATTCGCTCTTCTTAAGGTTTACATCCTTAAATTGGGCTCACAAAACCTCAATAATTAATAATATGCCGACCCTTATCCTGAATGAAATAAAAGGTATGCTCCCGGCTGAAGCCATACCTCTGCTTGATGAATACATAAATCTTCACCCTGAATCTGATTCCGCTTATACGATACGCGGTATGAAACATTGGGCGCTCGGACACCGTGCGCTCGCCATCAAGGATTATCATGCTGCCCTTGCGATAAATCCCCACTCAGATGCCGGAAGCGCATTGAAAGTGGCTAACGATATACTCGATTTTTATAATAAAGATCTTCTGAACCCCTGACCATCCGAAGAGCAGCAACTTCTGTCCTGAACTGTTCCCCTCTCATCAATGAGTTTCCCAAGGAGATAACATCCGCGACTGACTCATCGAGGGCATTTCATCGAATACCAACGGAAGCACACCGTCGGCTTTGGGTCTGTCTCTGAACGCTCCTTCTCTGTTATAGACCATCAGACCGCGTTCTACACACCATCCTCGTGTATGATTCCTTATATAAAGTTTCACCAGACCTCTGATGTCTCCGCTCAATCGGCGCAGTTCTGCTGTAACTTCATCAATTGAACTGATGCTGTTCATCATAACTTCAACTATAGTTCTTCCCCCCATGGAAAGTCGGGCAAATATGCGGTCGCCTTTTTCTATAATATTTTTATTCATTCTCATAGTTTTCATATTTTGTTTTTATCTTGCCACAAAATTACAATCCACCACTGCTACTATTTTGCACCAGCACGTTAAAAAATTTCAATTTTCGCAAGTCAAACCTGACTTTCCCGGCACGACAGAAAATAATTTCGCCAACTTAATTTCGGCAATAAATTGAATTTATTGCCGAAATTAAGTTATGACAATAATGCGATTCATATTACTACACTTTCATAAATTTTCAAAATCCTCCAATAAAATTTGCACATACCAAATAAAAAGGCTAACTTTGCATAAAATATTGGCAGCAGGAATGGTGGAATGGTAGACACGAAGGACTTAAAATCCTTTGGCCTTTACCGGCTGTGCGGGTTCGAGTCCCGCTTCCTGTACCTCCCCCAAGAGGGGCAGTCCTCTGGATTGCCCCTCTTCTTTTTAATCTCTTATTTCTTTCCACAATATGCCTGCCAAAAGAATTATTCCATGTCTTGACGTCAAGAATGGTAGAACTGTAAAAGGTATCAATTTTGAAGGTCTCGCTGATGTAGGCGACCCTGTCGAACTCGGTGCGCGTTATGCTCAGGAAGGTGCCGACGAACTCGTTTATCTCGACATCAGCGCTTCCAAGGAAGACCGCTCCACATTTGTAGACCTCGTAAAAAGAATTGCTGAAAGAATCAATATCCCTTTCACAGTCGGTGGCGGTATCTCCAGAATTGAAGACGCTAAACGCCTTCTTGACGCCGGTGCTGACAAAATAACCATAAATTCAGCTGCCGTAGCCAACCCTCTCCTCATTTCTGAAATTGCCAACCGTTACGGCAGACAGTTTGTCGTAGTCGCTATCGATACCAAAAAAATTGATGGTGTCTGGACTGTTACCACGCATGGAGGCTCCCGTCTCACCGACAAGGAATTATTTTCCTGGGCTAAAGAAGTGGAACAACTCGGCGCCGGCGAAATCCTTTTTACTTCTATGGATCATGACGGCACAAAATCAGGTTATCCCTGCGAAACTTACGCACGTCTATGCGACTCACTATCAATTCCCGTGATTGCTTCAGGAGGCGCCGGCTCCGCTCAGGATATTGCAGATGTGCTCTCCGAAGGAAAAGCTGACGCTGCCCTTGCGGCAAGTATTTTCCACTATGGAGAGACAACAGTCGGCAAACTTAAACAACAACTTAAAGATAAAGGTATTCAAGTCAGGTTATGAATAACATTACTTTCGATAATTTCAACCTCTCCAAATGTGCCGACGGTCTTCTTCCTGTAATAATTCAGGACGCTGTCTCGCAAAAGGTGCTAATGTTGGGATATATGAACCGCGAGGCTTTTGAAAAAACCGTTGCCGAAGGAAAGGTAACTTTCTTCAGCCGAACAAGAAACTGCCTATGGACCAAAGGTGAGACATCAGGAAATTTCCTGAACGTAGCCGATATGTATATTGATTGCGATGCCGACACTCTGCTTATTAAAGCTAATCCCGTCGGACCAACATGTCATCGTGGCACTGAGGCATGTTTCGATACCCCCTCTGAGGAAGGCTTCATTAAAAAACTGTCAGCTATTATTCAGCGGCGACATGCCGAGATGCCTGACAACTCCTACACTACGCGCCTTTTCATCAAAGGCGTCAAGAAGATAGCTCAAAAGGTAGGCGAAGAAGCCGTGGAATCAGCAATAGAGGCGGTCGATGGCAATCGCGCACGCTTTATTTATGAAGCAGCCGACCTGATGTATCATTATCTCGTGCTCCTTGAGCAGATGAATGTTTCCCTCTCAGACATTGAGAAAGAACTTGAATTCCGTCATTCTTGATAAAAAGGCTCGAGGCTCGAGGCTCAAGGCATAACTCAAATATCAACTTTATAATCTTCAACTTGAGGTTGCAAAAGTTGAATAATTGAAAATTTGTGGAATCCATTCCTCAAAAATCATGATTTTTGAGGAATGGATTCCACAAATTTTATATAATTTTGAGGATTCCTA
>JAIDPA010000085.1 GCA_029062985.1 Muribaculaceae bacterium | reverse complement strand
AAACCATTAGCACAGATGTAACAATAGCAGCCCACGCTATACGCGTGAGAACCACTATGCCAATCCTTGTGCTATTTATCGAATTTCCTACGTTCTCAAATCACAAGATGAGCATAACGCTTCTTAATTTACCAAAATGTCCGAACTGTCTAAGGACAATTCGACTGCAAAATTACAAAAAATCCTTTAATATACTGCCATACAGAGCTTCAAATCTTTGACAAACTAATCGAAATTGTTAGAATTAAATATAATAAATCACTGTTAAATTATACTAAATCGAATATGCCACTTTCGATTCAACCAACTAATTAGTACACCATGAGTACACCATTATAATTATAACTAATTGATTTATTGATATGTTACAATCAACACGAGAAGATAAGGTATATTTGATGATCTTTAGTGCGGAAGTATATTTTATTATATTATTATACATTTTATTTCACTTCTTTTATTATTGCTATTCTATTCTCAAAGTATGGAAATAATACCGAGCCGTTACGCACTGTGGCAGTTTGCCCTGTATAAAGTTCAGCGACATTTGCCCCATCTTCAAAGCTATTTCCGACATTAATGGCTTTATTATCTTCAGGTGAGACTCTAATTAATATCTGATTATTATCATCATATCGCAGACAGGTATGGGTGTCTATGGTCTTTTGCTTTCCTGTTGCAATCACAGGATTTGCTTTACGAATTCTTCCTAATTTCCGGAAATGATCAAGTTGCATAAGATTTAGATCGTTCCAATTCATATCAGAACGGAATGCCTGATTGCTGTCTACATTAAATCTCGCATCACTGAGTTTACGTCCTGTCTCATCTCCATAGAAAATCTGTGCAATGCCGGGAGCTAACAATAAGGTTGTGGCACAATCAATCATGTTATCCATATCCGCGTCTCGATGATATGAATTATTCAGATAACTGAAGGGATGCCAATTCTGATGATTCTCCAGACTATCCGAATATGCTTGCCACGTATAAACAATACCATCAAGGTCGCCATGTTTAGGAAAAAAGCAATTCACCATACTTGAAAAACCGGCGTCAGCATATTCCTGTTTGTAGTCGATAGATGCGTTGTCAAAATCTCCGGTCATATAGAATCGCTCAGTCCAGTCAGAACCCGGTTCCCCCTTGTGTTTGGTTCTCCAATTTTCGAGAGCCTTATTGCATGCGTCATTAAGTTCTTTCCATCGGTTGATGTGGACATTCTCTACGATATCACAGCGAAATCCATCTATGCCGAATTCTTCAACCCAGGATGCAACCCAAGCTGTTACATATTGAATAGGACTCCATTTATTATCCGTTCTCAGTTTTTTAGCCGAGGGATTTACCCAAGCGTCGTTCTTTTTGCCTTCTTTTTCCCATTTTCTTTTCAGAAAATCGGGGATGGACGTAGGCTCATTACTCTCATCCTTGAAGTCAGGCATTCCATAGAGAGTCGCTTCCAGCGGATTACTTTCGTTCCAGCCTTCATCCGGCATACGTATCCAGTCGCGATCATACCAACCATTCCAATCAAGACGACCTTCGTAGAATTTGTCATAGCTCCATTCCCTGATATGTTCAGCAGCCTGATTCTCATCAAGTCCGGTGTCGGCAAAGCCATACTGGACAGCATCAAGAAGGGTAGGGTAGCCGGGATCATTAAGATTTGCCCCGAGCATAACCCTTATCCCCTGCGCATGGAGAGTATCGACAAGTTCTCGGAATTCATCAATCGTCCCGTAGTTTTTATCAATCTGTGTATAGTCGAGGGGATAATAACCGTGATATCCGTAGTGAGGAAAATCATTTATTGAACCACTTCCTGACATCCAGCCGTGAATCTGTTCATAGATATCGGTCATCCATACCACATCCACACCAAGATCTGTGAAGTATCCCTCTTTTGCTTTCTGAAGCATTCCCTTGAAATCTCCTCCATGGAATGTGGCAGCATTAAGACGTTCTGAACCATAATCTACCTTACGTCCGTAGTTCACGTCATTTGTTGAATCACCATTACAAAAGCGATCTGTTATTACAAAATAAACTGTCGCTCCATCCCAGCTGAAATTTGTTTTGCCTGAAGCAAAAGCTGATGCCAATAGGCATAGAAGCAGCATTAAGAATAAATATTTATTTTTCATCACGAGTATAATTTTTTTGCAAAATTATGATACTCAGTGATTCTCTACAATACTGAAAAATAACCACAGTTCTATGGCGATTGTATCATAAAAGCCCCATTGATGTAGCTGCGCAGACGGCTTCAATGCTATTTCCTACACTTAGTTTTTCAATAATATTTTGGCGATGACGATTTACAGTATGGACGCTGATCTCAAGAATGTCAGCAATATTCTTACTGGCTTTTCCTTCTTTTATTAAATTAAGAATCTCCTTTTCCCTTTTGGTCAGTATATGTTGCTTTTTCTCCTTAAAAGATAAAGTGATTATTTCTCCAGAACGGTTATTAATAATGCGTGGAAATATATCGTTGTTCTCTTTTTGGTCGGGAGAGAGACAGTAGCAACACAAAATGAGCCACATCCTGCCTGCCGGGGACAGACTTACTATTTGAGTACTGTTTTCAACAAAAAAGTAGTCGTTATTTGTATTCCTCATCCTGATTCGGCAGGTAGCTTTAAAATGCTTCTTTTCATCTCCACGTATGGAATTTACAATTTTGAAAAATTCATATTCAAGCATCCTTTTCTCAACCAAATCTTCAGGATGAAGACAATTATATATGGCATCTTCATCACTTGAATTCTCTTCATAGTAAAGTTTTTTCTCTTTTGTGAGCCCGATTAATGTTCCTAACTCTGCCGAATGGATATAGCATTTATCATAACAGGCATCGGTTATAACGGCGCAGCCGCCTGTTGTCTCTGACAGAGTCGCGGCAATACTCTTTGCTACTTCGACATAAGCGGTATCAAGAAATTCATCTCTGAGATGTTGCTCAGCATAAATTTGGTTCAGCTCTTTACGTAAGATATCCATATTAGGTTTCTGTGATTCTTTTTAGGAGTCCCTTGAAATTACATCGTCTTTCAATCCCGATGGTTCCACTTAACTTAGCTTTACGGGCATGATAATCTCCGAGTGTAGTTGTCAGTCTGCCTATTATCTCACCTTCCATCATTCGGACAATGGTAGTGTCAGCAAGTGTCGGAAGGGTAAACAAGGATGGTTGGAATAGTTCTATCACAATGCCGTAGCGGTGTGACCTCGTGATGAAGCAACACCGCTCGATTTTACTAAATAATCCTGCAATTATTATTTTGTTCACAGATTTTCTAACCTTACATCTTTTAGAATTTTTGTGCAAGAGCGATAGCCTGTGCGCAACCGTCAGTCTTATTTCATCATGGCGGCATCAAAACGGACAACTTCGTGCCCCTTTGCTTCAGCACACTTAATGAACGCATCTACCATAGCGAAGGTATTGCCATTCTTTCGAGGGCTTCCGGTTACGACTGTTATTTTCATAATTTTATAGTGTCTGAATTTTGATTATATGCTTTTGCCACACACTTCCATTCCCCATCGAGTTTAAGCAAAAGAAGAAAATCTGTGAAGTCGATGGAACCTCCCCAGCCCTCTTCAAGAACACGCACAACAGCCACAGTTTCCTCAACAGCGAGTACGTCGATACGGGCTTTGAACTCAGCACCTGCACCAACAGTATCTACATTGTGATAAAACTGTTCAATTGAACCCCGTTCTACCTTGCCATTTAATATACCAAACAACACAGCGTCGTCGGTAAATAATGTCTTTGCATACTCGCTGTTGCCTTCGGCAACACTCTTAACGAACTTCTCTGCGGCTTTCGCCACAGCTTCGTATTCCTTGATTTCGTTTCTCATACTTTTTGTATTTATTTGATTTTCTGATTACAAAGTTACTACAGTAATATCTATATATCAAGTACCGAAAAATTATTCATATACCGAAAAATTTTTCGGTATATGAATATTAATAAGTTATTGACTAACTTTACAGCCGGAAAGATAAATAAAATCGAAATATGGCGTACGAAAAGAAAATACCAGTGGATCTGGACTGTCCTTTAAGGCTTACAATGAGCCTGATTGAGTCGAAATGGAAGTCGTGCATCCTCGATGAGTTGAGGGACGGACATCCCCAACGACCAAGCGAAATACATAAATGTCTGCCTGAAGCCGCGCCGCGGGTGCTTGACATACAACTCAAAGAGATGGTTGAAGACGGACTCATCAAGAAGACAATATATCCCGAACTTCCACCCCGCTCTGAATATACAATCACCGAACTCGGACTATCACTGATCCCAATCATTGACCGGATGCTCAAATGGGGTGAGGATCACTTCGATATTTTTGAGCGGAAATATGGAAATAAATATGCCAAGTGACTCCATCCTATTTATTGCATTTAGCGCATATACCTTTGAACATGAGATTCATTGATTTAACTTTGTAGTTTTCAGGAAAAGCTACCTGGGGCAGATCAATAGCTTCAAGACATTCCACAGCCCCACATTTTTCACAGTAAAAATGGGCGTGTTGATCAGTCAATGAATGATGAGCCTTGCCATGGCAAAGCTCATACTTTAATGAGCGGCTTCCATCCTCAATGACATGGATAATATCTTTCTGAGAAAAGAGTTCGAGCACCCTGAAAATACTTGCCTTATCCATTGGATATAGCGACATTTCCAGCTCAGCAAGGTTTACAGGATGAGAACTTCTTTCCAGCTCTTTAAAGACAAGGATTCGGTTTGCAGTAGGTTTCACACCTTTGCTTGTCAAGATTTTTTCCAGTTCATTGTTATCCATTTCTATTTTTTTTGCAAAGATAGTATAAAAATCCCGAAAATTGACTATAAGGATCTATTTCTCAAGACATTCTCAGATGAATTGTGTAATTGCAACCGGTTTGCACTGAATAGCTTGTAACTTTGCAGTGTAAAACACAAAAGAAACCGTTTAAAACACTTTTTATATGAGCAAGACTTTTAAGGTTGAGATAGACTGTGCTAATTGCGCTAATCTCGTGGAAAACGCGGCAAAAAAGGTAGAAGGAGTCAAGGATCTGTCAATCTCCTTCATGACACAGAAAATGAAAGTGGTGTTTGAGGATGGCGTCGATCAAGACGCTGTTATGGCAAATGTCATTAAGGCTGCCAAGAAAGTGGAATCTGATTTTGAGATTCTCTGAGTTTAATCACAGAATACCGCAGTCCGGCTATTTTATGCCGGACTGCGGGTTCTTTAAATATGATTGTATGAATAAGAAACAGCAAAAAATGCTTACACGTATCATTATCGCAGTGATAATGACCGTAGCATTGCAATTTATAGATGTTGCCGGCTGGCTCGATCTGACGCTGTATCTCATAATATATCTGGTAATTGGAGGCGATATCCTGAGGAAAGCATGGAGAGGTATCGTAAACGGTCAGGTATTTGATGAGAATTTTCTTATGGCTGTTGCCACAGCAGGAGCATTTGCATTGGCTATTTACGAAAAAAGCGGAGATTATCTTGAAGCGATTGCCGTCATGCTCTTCTATCAGATCGGAGAGTTCTTCCAAAGCTATGCCGTGGGCAAAAGCCGACGTAACATTGCGGAATTGATGGATATACGTCCCGATTACGCAAATATTGAACAAGATGGTGTCATAGTAAAAATCGACCCTGATGAGGTTGAAGTCGGACAGGTGATAATCGTACAACCCGGAGAAAAAGTCCCTATTGACGGTATCGTTTTTTCGGGAGAGTCTTCTCTTAATACATCGGCATTGACCGGTGAATCCTTGCCTCGTGAGGTACATAAGGGAGATGAGGTAATCAGCGGCAGCATCAACATTTCGGGTCTGTTAAAGATCAAGACAACAAAAGAATTTGGAGACTCAACTGTTTCCAAGATTCTTGAGCTTGTAGAAGATTCAGCATCAAGAAAATCTAAATCTGAGAATTTCATAGCCCGTTTTGCAAGAATATATACTCCTGTGGTATGCTACAGTGCGTTGGCACTTGCAATTTTGCCGCCTTTATTTCTGATACTCTTCAGTAATGCACCGTTTGACTTCGCCACATTCGAAACCTGGATCTATCGTGCGCTTGTATTCCTTGTCATAAGTTGTCCTTGTGCTCTTGTCGTGAGTGTTCCATTATCATTCTTTGCAGGTATCGGTGGCGCAAGCAGAGAAGGTGTCCTTGTCAAAGGTGCCAATATCCTTGAGGAACTTTCCAAAGTGAAAGCTGTAGTATTCGATAAAACCGGAACTCTTACTCAGGGAGTATTTGAAGTCAATGCGTTTCATGATGGAAACGACAGTGATATTCACGCTCAAAAGTCTCGGTTGCTTGAATATGCCGCTATTGCTGAGTCATCATCATCCCATCCAATAGGAAAATCCCTGCAACGTGCTTATGGACACAGCATTGCCCGTGACCGCATGACGGATCTGAAGGAAATAAGCGGACAGGGACTGATGGCTGTAATTGATGGCAAACAGGTGGCTGCCGGTAATGAAAAATTGATGCGTGGACTTGGAATCGAACCAACCCATTGTCACATAGCAGGCACAATAGTACATATAGCTATCAATAATTCTTACGCAGGACATATTGTGCTTGGCGATATTGTCAAGCCGACCTCAAAGGAAGCGATTTCTGACTTATATAATTCCGGCGTAAAACAGACGGTGATGCTCACCGGTGATGCAAAAGCCGTAGCAGAGCAGACTGCTGAAGAATTAGGTGTTAAGCAGGTGTATAGCCAGTTGCTTCCGGAAGACAAGGTGGCTCATATTGAAGAGATAATCAAACATGCAGGCAAAGATGAAAAGGTTGCATTTGTCGGTGATGGTATCAACGATGCTCCTGTGCTATCGCGGGCAGATATAGGTATTGCAATGGGGGCAGTCGGAAGTGATGCCGCTATTGAAGCAGCCGATGTTGTTCTTATGGACGATGACCCTCGAAAGATTGGGAAAGCTATACGAATATCGCGTAAGTGTCTAAGAATAGTGTGGGAGAACATCATCATGGCAATCGGAATAAAGGGAATATGTCTTATTCTTGGCATCTTCGGCATCGTGAACATGTGGCTGGCAATTTTTGCGGATGTTGGCGTAACAATCTTAGCCGTCTTAAATGCAATAAGAGCCATGTATGTCAGGAAAATATGACCTCGAGGAGAAGTTCGCATAAAAAAGTCTTATTATATTGGACCGTTATTCAGGTATTACAACCTCTGATCCCAGTGTAAGTCAGAGAGCTGCTGATAAGAATACCACAAAATGGTATTACGCCACACATTAAAAAAATTTGACTGATTGACCGCTATCCTCGGATAACTGAAATTACATCATACAGAAATATTGTCTCGTATCTCAATATCTCTCGCCGTCAGCTTCATAGAATCAGAGAAAAGCATTCAAAGCTCTTGCTAAAGATGAAAATATAAATCCAAGTTTATAATTACCATGGCACGGTACAAAATTATCTGCCTGGAGCCGGATAATATCGCCCAAACTAAGTAATGTTCAGAATAGTGTAATGCCGCACTTTCCGCTGTTCACGAATTGTACACGGCACAATTTCAATGTTCTTCCCCATTGTTTCCCTTGGGTAGTACAAAGTTATTAAAATTTGTCATATAGTCAAATCCTTCAGTCTAAAAGTCAGCTACTTTCAGAGTGGTTATTTCCTTGCCCTTCCACTTGAGTGTTTCATCTCGCAAGTTGGTGATGACGATGAGGTTATCGCAGTGAAGTTCTTCGGCAGCTTCGACAAGGGCATTGAGTTCGCGTTTACGGGTTTTCTCGGAGGACATATCGTAGCATACTTGGATAAGCTGTTCCACTTTAGTACCTTTTCGTATCACAAAATCAATCTCTTTATCATTGCGAGTGCGATAGTAGAACAGTGTTTTACCGGGAATATATCCGTGACGTAACAGCTCTACAAACACTTGGTTCTCCAATAATCTGCCGAGGTTTTCACTTGGGTTGAAAGCTGTGCTTTGCACGAAACCGTTGTCAACAACATATACTTTACTTGGCGCTTTCTTCATCAACTTCATCTTGTTGTTGAAGCGCGGAAGATAAAAGAACAAATAGGGTTCTGCAAGATAGTCGCAGAATTTTTTTGTTGTCGTTACGCTTGACAGTCCCAACTCCGCAGCAAGGTCATTCGCCGAAATAGGGTTGCAGAAATTGGAGAGTAAGTAAGAGGCAAGATTATATAAATCAGTTGTGTTCCTGACCTTATGGCGTTTGGCAACATCTTTCAACAGGATAGAGTCGAACAAAGTTGACAGATAGCTTTTGGTGATGTTGCGAGCCTGAATCGTTTCGGGATAGCCTCCGTTACGCATATAATCGTCGGCGACCACAATAGCCTGTGCCGACTGTTCTTCAAGATTGTGATTGACGTTTTTCCAGCGCATCGTTTCCTCAAGACTGAAGGGAAGCATTTCAATCTGGAGATAACGACCTGTCAATACCGTCGCCATCTCACTGCTCAACATTTTGGCATTGCTACCGGTAATAATCAAATTCTTACCTCTGCGATACAGTTTGTTGACCCATAAATCCCAATCGGGCAAATTCTGTATTTCATCAAGCAACAGGTATTCATAGCCCGGATAGACATCATCAAGCATCTGCATTACCAAATCCTCGTTCCAATTTTCCAGTAAAAGATTATCATCAAAATTGAGATATGCAAAGTTCTTACCCTGCAACATGAGCAATGCAAACACTGACTTACCGACTCGACGAGGCCCCGTAATCAATTTGATTAGCGGATTGGCGAGTAACTCATCAAAATTATATCTGGTGTCTCGCTGCTGATAGGGACGAGCCATCAGTTCATCACGCTCAGCCCTTTGATTTAGGATTATATTTTTCATTCCGCAGTCGTATTAGACTGCAAAGATAATCAATTTTATCCAATAAATTCACTGTATTGGATAAAATAGTATATTTTTTATCCAATACGATGCCGCGTAATGACTGAAATAAGCAGAACAGTAGTAATAGGTAGGCTATAATAAAAAAGCTGAGACCCGTAGGATTTCAACTTATAAAATGAAAAAGATAGGGGCTTTGATCTAATCTAACATGCTTAAATTTATCGTTAAATATTGACATTGTTTAAATAGTCAAATTAAGGAAAACTTAAAATTCCATATTGCTTATACAAACTATCCAACCACGTTTTTTGCATTCGGGACGGGCAAGGTAGCCTTTCTTGGCGAGGTTATCCACTTGCTTTTGGATTGCGGAGCGGCTTATGCCGAGGATTGTGGATATCGTCGATAGGGATGCATTAGGGTTTGATTGAAGGACACGAAGAATCCGTCCAGGGGTAGTCGTAGAGAAGCGTATGATTTCACCTTCATACCACCACATTATTTCTCTGTCACCTGATAGAGATTCAAGCATAGCAGAAATATCAGCTGATAATGCTTTCTCCATATAGTCCACAAATGGGGTAATGGATTTAAGTGACGCATGCGCACCATCTGCTGGAATCTGACCAATAGAAGAATCTGCAAGTGCCAATGCATTCAGATAGGCTGTCTTATTTTTACTACGGATAACCATCATCGGCCATTTGTGGCGACGTAAAAATTAAGTTGACCATCAGTCGAGCTATACGTCCATTGCCATCTTCAAAAGGGTGAATACGAATATAATGGTAATGAAATAGTGCCGCAAGTTGAATGGGAGACATTGAGCCATCTTCAACAGCTTCGTTATACCAAGAAACCAGATGTATCATGGGATGTATCAGATTTGTATCATTTGAAATGTTACCACAGTGCTTATATACTTATATTACAAAGACATATAACTATATAACGAGTATCACACGAGGTATCACAAAGGTATCACAAAACAATGAATACTATTAGAAACAATGAGAAATAATTAAATTCTATGATACTGTGAAGATAGTAAATCAATCTGCTATAAAGGTAAAAAACAGGCAAATAAAAGAAAAGGGAACCACAAATTTGTGATTCCCTTCGTGATCCGCGTGGGATTCGAAATATCTTTTATAGCAGATTGATTGGTAGAATTTTAAAGATTAAAAATTTTTGAGGGTACCATTTTTAATTTTTAGGTTTATTTTTTTCTTGAGGGTTACTTCTCCGTAATAGAAGTAATCATTGTCATCGAAAACGTTAGCTTCATAATTGAAACCTCCTTTTTTCGCTTAGTCAGAAGTTATCTATTATTCCAAGTTTGTTTTTATGGAGTGTTGGGAGTTTAACTCTTGGATGATATCTGACATAAGTTGGATCTCCTAACAGATATTCCTTAAAAAATTCAAGTGGTAAGGTGACATCCATTCCAAAAGTATTTATAAAATTTTCATTAGGGATCTTTTGCCCTAATAAATCTATTTCATAAATATCCGTTATTTCATATTTAGGCTCTCCCGGATTAAATTCATTATCCCCAATATATTTGAAAGTTCCAGCCTTCATATTTTGATTAGGTTTACATAGTCGCCACTCACCGGTTCTTCTCCCATTATTATCATAATTAAAGTATAAGGTATCATAAAGATGAACATACTTATAATTACCTATTAAATGTCCTTCATCAAAAGTATAGGAAGACTCCTTTTTAAGAGTAGATCTTTTTGTTTTTTTATTGATTTCATATTCTTGAATTTTAAAAATACCATTAAGTAATCCATTTTTATAATTCATAGTTATTTTGTATGAGCTGCCGGGAGAAGAAGCATCAATAGTCCATTCGCCATCCTTATATCCATCTTTGTTGGTCCCCTTTTCCTTGTAGGATGTTTTCATCCCAAAATCATTTGTTGAGTTTCTATTAAACTCCATTACTCCATCCGGAACTTTAATACCATCTCTCATATAATATTGAAATGAGAGGGTACCATATTCATACTCAGCAGTAAAGGTTTGTCTTTCTTGTGAAAAGACGACTAATGAATTAAGTGCTAATAAAAAGACGATTAGTATTGCTGTCTCTTATTCTCATCTCCGAGACCACGAGACAAGATGCAATATCGTATG
>JAIDPA010000084.1 GCA_029062985.1 Muribaculaceae bacterium | reverse complement strand
CAATTATCAATACCACAGGCGGGGACTTGACGAAATGGTTACGAGTCCTGACAAGGGAAGAACCGCGATAACAGAATCCCTGAAGGCTTTGCAACAGATTTATGAGAATGCACCGATGTCAGTGGCATTGACTATGTTTAGGGATTCAAAGCTTGATGAGCTTGTCAATGTTTATTCGAAAGCTCCGCAATCCGAACGGGAAGAAGCGTATGAACTATTGAAAAAACTTTATCCGACCGATATGGAGAGAATAAATAAAATCAGGAATCCGGAATTGGGAAATTAATTTAAATCTTTGGAATCCTAAAGGATGCCGAAAGACTTTAAAGATTTTATCTCCCCTAAAGACACTACAAAACAAAATTATGCTAACAGGACTCATCATAAAAAATTATGCATTGATTGATGATCTTAACCTGACGTTTGCGC
Source organism: Muribaculaceae bacterium (assembly GCA_029062985.1). Lineage (GTDB taxonomy): Bacteria > Bacteroidota > Bacteroidia > Bacteroidales > Muribaculaceae > Lepagella. The sequence continues at coordinate 2,449 of JAIDPA010000084.1, read as the reverse complement.
CCGGCTTTACAATAATTACGGGAGAGACCGGAGCCGGGAAATCAATCATGCTCGGAGCTTTATCACTTCTTTTAGGAGAGCGGGCAGAGAGCAAGGCAATCACAGACAAGAGTAGAAAATCTGTGATTGAAGCCACATTTAATGAGCCTGCCCATGAACTGAAGAAAGTTTTTGAGGAAAATTCACTTGAATGGAATCCCGCAGAAATTATAGTCAGGAGAGAAGTGTCGCCGACAGGACGTTCAAGAGCGTTTGTCAACGACACTCCTGTGAATCTTCCCACTTTGTCAGCCGTTACGGGTAATCTTGTCGACATTCATTCTCAACATAGCAATATTCTCCTTTCGCAGAGCGGAAGTCATCTTGCCATAATAGATTCTTTTGCAGGAAATGGCGAGATGCTTGCATCCTATAGAAATGATTTCGCCCATTACGTAGCATTGCGAAGCAAAATCAAGAAAATAAAGGCACGTATAGAGAAAAACAAGGAAAACCGTGATTACATAGCGTTTCAGCTTGAGCAGCTTGATAAAATCAAACCCAAAGAAGGAGAGCTTAAGCAGATTGAGCAGGAGTTTGATATGCTCAGCGATGCCGATCAGATAAGAGAAGACCTTGGGGAAGCATACGGACTCCTTGACGGAGGCGACCGAAGTCTTAACTCTCTGCTTGCCGAGACAACAGGGGCATTGAGCAAAGTCAATCTGTCTCTTTTCTCAGAGGATGGGGGAGAAGAGCTTATGAAACGCCTGGAGGTGTTGCGAATAGAATTGAAGGACATCACCGAAACAGTCTATGATTATATGGAGGAAGTTGAGTCTGACCCGGCGAGATTGGCAAAAGTGACTTCAAGGATGAATCTCCTGTATGACGCCATAAAGCATTTTAAGGTGCTTGATGAAGCTGAACTTGTAGCTCTCCACAAAGATCTGCAGCAGCGACTTTATAGCATAGATAATGGAGATGAAGATGTCTCGGCGCTTGAAAAAGAGGCTCGCCAGCTTGCAAAAGAACTAAAGCACAAGGCAGATATTCTCTCTGAAGTAAGAAGAGAGGCTGCTGACAGATTTGCGAAGATTCTGACAGCGACAGCAATTCCCTTAGGACTTCCGAATCTCCGGTTTGAAGTGGCGTTATCACAAGGAAAACTGACACAAGACGGACAGGACACAGCCGATTTTATATGCAGTTTCAATAAGAATCACTCCATGCAACCCATGAGCAGAATAGCCTCGGGGGGAGAGATAGCTCGTCTGATGCTTAGCATAAAGTCGATAATGGCAAAAAGTATGAATCTGCCGACAGTGATTTTCGATGAGGTTGACACAGGCGTTTCCGGAGAGATTGCAGATAAGATGGGAGAGATGATGAGGAAAATGGGTGGAGAAATGCAGGTCATGGCAATCACTCATCTCCCGCAGGTTGCTGCGAAAGGCAACAGTCATTATAAAGTGTATAAAACAGACAGGGAAGACAGAACAGTTTCACATGTTCGTCCACTTGACAGCGAAGAGAGGGTGAGGGAGCTGGCGGCGATGCTGTCAGGGAGCAGTATAAACGAGGCAGCCCTTGCCAATGCCCGCATGCTGCTGGGTCAAAGTATTAATTGAATAATCAAACAAATGTGAAGACGATTGGAAAGAAGTGACTATATTTTTGGCATAAGAGCTATTCTGGAAGCAATGGAAGCCGGAAAAAGTATTGACAAGGTGTTGATACGCAGGGAGCTTGGAGGCGAGCTTGCCAAAGAACTGCTCGACAAGGTGAGAGCATACGATATAGTAGTGCAGAGAGTTCCTTTAGAGAAGCTCAACAGGATAACAATGAAAAATCATCAGGGAGCAATCGCTATTCTTTCCCCGGTTGGTTATCAGCGACTCGACAATATAATTCCTGCTCTCTATGAAGAAGGAAAGACACCTCTTGCCGTTGTGCTTGACGGAGTTACTGACGCACGTAATTTCGGAGCCATAGCCCGTACCGCAGACTGTGCCGGTGTTGATTTCATGGTGATTCCAGAGCGAAACAGTGCGTCAGTGACCTCGGATGCGGTCAAAGCTTCAGCAGGAGCGTTGTTTTATGTGCCTGTATGTAGGGAAAGAGACACTCTGACAGCTGTCAGGAAACTTAAAGAGAATGGTTATCTCATAGTGGGAGCTTCGGAGAAAGGAGCAGAGAATTATGTCAATGCCGATTATACGGTGCCGGTTGCCATTGTCATGGGTGCGGAGGATACGGGAATTTCGCCTGAAGTGCTTCGTGCGTGTGATGCCTTGGCGGCTATTCCCATATTGGGAAATATCGGTTCGCTCAATGTGTCAGTGGCAGCCGGAGTGATTTTATATGAGGCTGTAAGACAGAGGAACGGAAAAATTGAGTAACATAAGGTATATATCAGGTATATTTTTAAAGGAATGTCGGAAAATATGTTTTAAAACATATTTTCCGA
>JAIDPA010000083.1 GCA_029062985.1 Muribaculaceae bacterium | reverse complement strand
CCCCGCCCCCCCCCCCGTGAGCTAAACCTCTCTAAACAGCTTCAGCCTTATTTTTCGCAACCGCAGCAGCCTTACGGTCCGCAACCGCAGCAGCCTTACGGTCCGCAACCGCAGCAGCCTTACGGTCCGCAACCCACTGACAATAATTCTGTTTCTAAAGAAGAGCAGTATCAAAACGTGAGTCAGGAGCAGCCACAACCGGGCTACCAGCAACCGGGCTACCAGCAACCGGCTTATCAGCAACCGGGTTATCAGCAACCGGGCTACCGGCAACCGGGTTATCCCCAGCCTATTCAGAACTCCGGGGCTGCCCAACCTATTATTCATGTGATGTTTGCCGGTAAAGGATCGCGCCTTTTGCAATGGGTTACCACAACTCATCAAGCTGCCGGAGAAAATTACTATCGCAGACTCTTTGAAGAGGGATATAGAGGGCAACGTAAGGCATTCCCACCTTATCATTCATTGGAAGTTCATTTCCCGAAACTTGATAAAGCTGCTGATATAAAGTATGAGGTCTCTAAAGGATTGGCAAAAAACAATACTGACCTCTGCAATCCTGAAGACGACACTCCAAGCGAAATTGTAGGCGAGACAGGATTTAATCTTGCGGCGAATGACGGCTATACCTATACCCTTGACTTTGTCAACACCATCACACCTGAAATGATGGAAAATATAGGAAAACGTTTTTATCCTTCAAGAGAATATCCGAGCAAGAAATTCTCTGAATTCTGCAATATATTCTATAAGTCGGCACAAGACCTCTTTGACATGGATATCTCGAAAGAAGTGTTCAAAAACGGCTTGAATCAAATGAATATAGTGCAGTATATTCAGACTCTTCCTGAATTTATCAATGCTTCTCGCGACAAGGAACGAAACAACGGTCATTTCGATTTCGTTGCTCCTATCGTTATTCTCGAAGGGATGAAATTCTATGACGATTATCTCCTCAAATCTCTAAAATGAAAAATATTTCTGTCTTAATAACTCTTTCGGATAAAACCGTATCTTTGACAACTATCGATGGGGATGGCAACGGAATTCTGAAGCCATTCCCCTCATGGACATCGCCGAAGTATATCAAAGATTTCATTGGTGACTCTCAGCCGGTTTTCGGAGATGTATTCTGTATGGAAGTCATAAAATATATTGAAAAACTTCCGCTGGAAGACGATTCCGAAATATATGACATTCCCATAGTGATTCTTCTGGAGAATAAACTCTCTGATAAGGTCGCTGCAAATATAAAATCGGAATTTCTACGAAGAGGGTTTAATAAAGTCAAGACAATCCGTATTGACTTTGTCGCGTCTGAATTTTTCAGGCGTGAAGGGAAATGGCAGTCAGTTGTGACCGTCCATTCTGACGGCACAGACCTGGCGGTCGCCTTAGCTCTTTCAGGTCAACCCGGTGCAATCGAAAGAATCACCCTTCCGGGAATGGGGAGCGATCCGCGGATTGACGCTCTGGCTGAAAAAATATGGGATGAGGTCAGCGAAAATACAATCGACCTCTCCATAGAAAACGAAATGCCTGCTCTGCGTCGTGCCGCAGAGGCATATCTTGAAAGCGGAAAATCTGAACTGCAGGGTTCGATCCATCTCTCTGACGGGGATGACTATGATTTCTTCGTAGACCGTTCTATGGTTCCGAAAAGTCAGACAAAAAAATTAGAGGCAGATTTCTCAGGATTCCTCGCTGACTACGATCTTATTGACCGTAGCAGGAGTCTGCTGCTTCTGTCAGGAGAAGCTACTGAGAGCAATTTCCTGAAAAATATCCTGAGTCCCGGTTTCGGTGATGTGCAGCAAATAAAGGATAATCTGGAAGAGGCACTGATAAAATTCGGGGCTGCCGAGGCATCAGCCGACACCTCCTTCGAGAAAAAGATTGTTCCGGCGTCAGCAGGGGTCAAGCCTCCCGAAAGACCCGCTGATAAACCCGCAGACAAGCCTCAGAATCCTCCCGGCGACGATGTGCCCCCACCTCCTGTCGCAGAAGAAGAGTTGCTGCCGGTCAATATTGAAGCTAAGATTGAAAAGATAAAGACAGGTTTTATGAAGAGGAAAAGTGTCCTTAAAATAGACATCTCTTCTCCGGGAAATCCTAAAATCAAATGGCACAGCGTCTTATGTGTGCAGGAAAAACCATTGTCATCAATCCTGCCTGAAAATATTGTCAGAGAGTATGACCGTGGCGCCAAACTTCCTTTCAGTCTGACGCTTGATCTCCCTCTTAAACATTGTCCCAATGCAAAGAGACTCAGAATGTATTTTAAGCCCCATCCTGATGAGCCGGTGGGAATCAACAATGCATACGAAACGGAACCTTGCACTGTTACACTATAAATCATAAACCGACCTAAGATCATGGCATCAAAAAAAATACTCTGCCCTTATTGCTTCAACGAATTTGACAACACCCAAGTGCTTTATCAATGTGAAAGCGAAGAGCGTGATAATGAAGGTGAATACCGTTGCCGGCGAGTGACGTCAGAGCAGTACGATAGATACTGGCACGGTGAAGACCTGCTCATACGTAATGTCTGGGAGCAGAAGGGCGGACTGAAAGCCCGTCTCTTCGGACCAAAATTTGACGCGCAGAAATGTCCGGAGTGCGGCTATAAGTCGCGCCGTTTCGTGTGTCCGCATTGTATGAACTGGCTGCCGACTGAAATGATTGAAAACGGCTCCGAGATAATTTCTGTCATCGGCAGCCCTTCCAGCGGAAAAACCAATTATATAATTGCCCTTATCCATCAGCTCAGGAAATACGGCTACAAGATGGATCTCCAGGTAATCCCGACTCAGATTTATCGCGACGGTCATAAGGAGGAAGCGACACATAATCTTTTCAAGAAGATGGATGAGCAGCTCTTCACTCAGAAGACAGTGCTTCAGAAGACCTCTGACAAAAAGACTGACATACCCTGGATTTTCCATCTTTATCAGCCTTCGACCGGGAAAAGCATCTATCTCGTATTTTACGACACTGCAGGCGAAAAATTTCAGATTGACATCAAGAACACTGTCAAATATCTGAAAGAATCCTCCGGCGTAATTCTTATTCTCGACACTCTTTCGATTGATTTTGTTCAGGATATTCTGAAAAAGAAAGGGCTTGCAGGGCTGGGAGGCACAAGCGCCAGCTACGAGGAGATACAGACCGCCCTCAACAACTTCAAGACTGAATCCGGAACCTCTATCGAAGACAAACCGTTCGCTTTCGTTTTCAGCAAATTTGACGCAATAATCGACAATGCGAAAGATCTTGATTTCGCTGCCGATGAATTCATCACCGGCGAACGCAAGCTCGACAGCACTTTCATCAAGACCGGACAACTTGACCTGGGCAAGATAAACACAATCAGTGAAGTCATCGAGGATAATATTGAAGACAACTGGGACATTGGAGCGTTAGGACACTATGCCCTCAACTGGAGCCATAAAAAAGGAGTCAGAGATTCCAATAATCCCGACAACAATTACAAATTCTTCGGTGTCTCTGCATTAGGCTCAATGCCTGATGAAAACGGAAATCTTGAAAAAGTGGTTCCTTACCGTGTCATGGATCCTCTCATCTGGATTCTTCATAAACTTGGTCAGTTTGATATTCCAATTAAAAAATAATCATATCATGAAATATACTCACGTCATATATAATTCTTCTGAAAAAAATCAAGCCGGCACAGTCGGTTTCGGAGTGAGATGCTCCACAGAAGGGACGCCCGATCAATTGATATCTGCCCTTGAGGAGAATGAAGTGTTCACATTCTCTGAAGTCGGTCCTTCTCTGACTCCGTCAGCACTTGCAGCTGTCCCCGAGGCTATCCGCAGTATTGTCCCGACATATTTTTTCCGTGTCATATCCCTTTCGGGACGTCAGAGAAAATATGTGCTTGGCAGAAAAATCGCTGTCGGGTTTGACTATACGTTTTATCTTAACGGCAAACCCGGACGTCTCGGCAACTATGTGGTGGACACGTATGTGTTCGACGAAACTCCTTCCGCCGCCGAATTTGAAATATTCCTTGAAAATCCGGCTCCCGGAAGCAACCATTTCATACCTGCATCTCCGGTGCCATCTCTTGAGAATATAGAAATGCGTGATATTTCTCTGGGGCATAAACCAACTCTTCCTGATGAAGAGAAATCATTTGCCGCTTCAGGGGCTGTCGTCTTCACTGAGAAAGGATTTGACCTCCTCTTCGCCTTCATCAGAAGCCGTAAGGAAGGGAAACCGCTATTAGTGAAGGCTCCTGTCGATGCGCCCTCCGGTCTGATTGCTCAGCTCGCCCTTCTGCTCCCTCAGAACCAGATTGAAAACATGACTTTTCTCACTAATCATGCAGAAGAGGGTAAGAAAAAGGGAATCAACATTGTCTTCATCAACGAACACTATTCCTTTGAAATTTTCAGAAAACAATGGGAATGGCTTGATCTGGATGATAACAATCCTTACGTATCAAAAGAATCCGAGCTCTTCAGGGAGACAATAATTGATTATGTCAGCAAAGGTGACCTGAAATCAGTCCATAATCTTGTAGCCTGGTGTCTGTCTGACATGTATGAGAAAGCGAAACAATTTTCTCCTCAGACACAGAAACAGCTCTACAACTATCTTTTCGATGTTGCTAACTTCGACATACGTCTTATGAAGTCAGATCCGGATCTTAAAAGAACTCTGGCAGAACATTTCCTGGCATTTCCTTCCGATAAGCATAACTTTGACGTTGCCCTTCAGGATTATCACGAATCGCTCAACAGCGTGGAAGACCTTTTCGAATGGATTGACTTTGTCCTGGCAATGAGCCAGACTAAGTCTTCAGGAGAACCCAGCATCAACTGTTCAAATGTTATCTCCGCGAATAAAGACCTCATAACAAAAAATGTCTTTGACGATGCCAAAAGCTTTCTGAAGTTTTATGAGCATTATGAAAAAAGATTCGGCAAGGTGCAGGAATTCATCAATTCGGATGAATATCTACGCCATGAGGACTTTCTTCATTCCCCGGGCTGTCTGGTGATCTGGCAACAGCTGTATCCTCTTTTCCTTGACCGTGAATTGATTGATAATCATGAAGCCCTTGTGGAAAAAATGTTCGAATATGATCTTGATGATAATATTGATCCTTCTTCCCCTTGGCAGCAGGTGCTCAATAAGGAGAAAATTGACATTAAGGAATACATCACGATTCTTGTCGCGCTTCTTGCCAAAAAAGGCTCCGTTGAGGAAAGCCGGGTTGCAAAAGTGCTCTCCACAGTGCTTAAAGACCGCAATGACATCAATATTGACTTTTTCTCAAAATTCCCGGATAAGATTACCGAACCCTGCTACACCGACCTTTACGTATGGCAGCTGAGGCATTACCCCTTGAAATATAAGGATGAGATACTTAATCTCACAAAAAATATCCTCACTTTCCTCCAGAATGATTATGCAATCAAATGGGGGAGCGACAAGACAAAGGGTCAGCAGGTGTTCAACCGTCTTTATGATGCCCTGAAAGATGCCCTTATAAAAGGACGTCTCTCCAACGAGGAAGTGAATTCAATCTGCAGCCAGATAATCGACAGCGAATATCCCCAACCTGAACCAAATCAGTTCAAAATTCTGCAGATGGTCGTGGGTCATGAGAAAGTGGATAAATCTTCCAACATAAATAAACTTTGGGAAATTGCATCCCGTCTTGACGACCGTGAATATCTGAAATATCTTCTTCCCATGATTGCCCCCAAAGTCAACCAGAAAGAGATTGACAATTTCTGCAAATTCATTATCGAGAAAGAGCTCATGACTCCGGCTGCCCTCTGGGAGTTCGGACAGGCGCTCCCTCTCAAGCTTCATTATTCTGTCGGAGCAATTAAATATGCCGGAATGGAAGCTCAGGAGAAACTCGACTTCCTGATGTCTCACGGCTCCAAATCAGATGAAGAGGCGATGGAATTCCTTATGACTTATTTTCCGAAAAGCCATGAGAAAATCATGAAAAGCCGTGAGCCTTCCGTGATGCAGAAAATGACCGGAATGTTCAAAAATCTTTTCGGGAAGAAAGGTAAGAAAGACGATATTAAATAATTTGATAATAAGCAGTCAGGTAATAATTAGCAGGCACAGGTGTCATGAAACGTCTTCTTCAAATAATCATGCTCCTCATCATGTCTCTGTCAGCGTCCTTTCCTCTTCAGGCGAAAGAGTTCGGAGAGCATCCTGAAAGGGCTCGGCAGCGACTGGTGGTGACGCAAGGTAAAAAACTGAATGTCCGGTCGAAACCTTCTGTGAAGGGCACTCTTATTTACCAGTTGCGTCCGGGCGACATCATTTATGTCGATTCCATCCATTTTATCACATCGGGAGGCTACGAATGGCTACCGGTGACCGATAAGTGGGGACAACGTCTGCCTCGGGAAGCGTTCGTCACCAACTTTTCCCGTTTCCGCATCGAAGATAATCCTCTCTACGATCCCCCTTCGGACGATCAGAAGAAAATTGAAGATGCCGTTGAAAGCTCGCAGTTAATAGCCAAATGGATTCTTCTTTTACTCTCAATTGCTTTTGCAGCTTTCTTCCTCTACAAATATTTCTCTACTGAGGGAAAGGAAAAACTCCTCGGATACCGCGTCAATGGGATGAGGCGCACTTTCTTCTTTAATCCCCAGCCATATACGGCAATAATCTTTGTCACACTGTTTCTTGCCGGAGCTGTGGCAGCCGCTGTCGTGTCCCTTATTACGTTAGGAGCCGTGGTCTACGGATTACTATGGTTAGTGAAGATTCTTTGCTATATCCTTGTCTGGGTGGGAATTATAATGTGTGTGGGATGCGCGATTGCTATTTTCTCCGGCGACTGGAAATTTATTATCGGCGTCATTCTGGGTGGTGTTATATGGTATTACGATGATAAGATTGAGGCTTTTGCGGAAGCTTCAGCCGACACCGGGCTCAAATTCTTCAATGAGTTCAACATCCTTAATTACTCCCTTGACATCACTCTCCAGTATTGGAAACCTGTACTGACTTGCATTGCCGCTCCAATCGCCTTATTCCTTGCCTTGGCAGTGATATGGCTGCTGATTGCCGGAATACTGATTCTCCTTGAAAAAATAGTCACCGGGCGTTACAACATAAAGCATCCCTGCCCGCACTGCCACCAGCCGTCGGAACCTGCCCGATATCTATCAAAAAGTGACGAAGGTTATCTTGAAATCCCCAACGATATAAAGCTTCGTCCGGGAATGTATGGTCTTTTCCATATCACTCACCCTGTGACTCTGGAAAAGATGCCCACTATGATTATGAACGGGCGCGACAAGCTGGCGCGTGCGTGTGCCAACTGCGGAAACCGCATTCAGGCTGATGAAGGCACTGAAGTGCATTTAGCAATGGTCGGCTCCCCGCAGGCAGGAAAGAGCACCCTGACCTATAGGATTATTGCCGAATTATTCTCACGCGCAGGGGAACAGCGTGTGAGCTTCACCGACGTAAAGGGCACTATAAAAGACCGTCAGCTCATTGATAAGGTTAAGGCTATCGCTGAGAAAAATATGATTGAGGATGCAAATCTTCCTTCAAAAACGGCATTAAATGACTTGGCATCAACTCAGTTGATAATACGCCGTAATCATACTCCGGTGCCTTACCGTCTTTTCATAAATGATGTCGGGGGCGAATTATTCGATATTGAGAATCAGAGACAGTCGCAGAACGCGACCCGTTTTTTCCACGACATTGATTCAATACTTTTTCTGATTGACCCTCTCACCACCGATTTCTCCGACTGCGAACCTTCACCGGAATATGCCGAATGGGTCAGCAAATGTGCCTCTTACGGGGTGGCAAAACTTAAGATGAAAGACCTTCAGGACACTGTTGACAATCAGATTAAACTCCATGGGAACAGCCCCAAGAGAATAAATCTCAACATAGTCCTGCCCAAGATTGATATGGATTATCTCCCGGCAGACATCGACATCAACTCGCAGGAAGACCTCCGGAGATACCTTATCGACGAAATGGGATTGGGGAGCTTCATGCACTGGGCTGGTCAATTCAGATCGGTTTCCATTTTTGCTGTCGGAGCAATGGCATCCGGGAATAAATCCAACATAGCTCCCCTCATTGATGCCGTCATCATAGGGCAGCTTGGCATTCGGCTATGACCTCCCCCACTTTCAATTTTGTAGTTAGGAAAGGTTTATGTAATTTTGTATCTTAAAATTAAAGTCAAGTCATTTTAAGGCTGTCTAATCATTATGGAAAAAAATTTCAAACGAACCCTCATAACATCTGCCCTACCCTACGCCAACGGGCCCGTTCACATAGGGCATCTCGCAGGCGTCTATGTCCCTGCCGACATCTACGCTCGTTTCCTTCGCCTTAACGGTGAGGAAGTCATGTTTGTCGGAGGTAGCGACGAACATGGTGTGCCCATCACAATTCGCGCCCGTAAGGAGGGTGTGACTCCACAAGATATAGTCGACCGCTACCATAAAATCATCAAAGACTCTTTTGAAGAACTTGGAATCTCTTTCGATGTCTACGGACGCACCACTTCCGAAACTCACCGCAAGACTGCTTCCGACTTCTTCCGCACCCTCTATGATAAAGGGGAATTTGTGGAGAAAACTTCAATGCAGCTTTATGATGAAGAAGCAGGAGAATTTCTTGCTGACCGTTATGTCGTGGGGACTTGTCCTCACTGCGGAAACGAAAATGCTTACGGCGACCAATGTGAGGCATGCGGCACTTCCCTGAGCGCTACCGATCTCATAAATCCCCGTTCTGCCCTTTCGGGAAGCACTCCGGTGCTTCGTGAGACTTCCCATTGGTATCTTCCTCTTGACAAATGGGAACCGACTTTACGCAAATGGATTCTCGAAGACCATCAGGAATGGCGTCCGAACGTCTACGGACAATGTAAGTCCTGGCTTGACATGGGGCTTCAGCCTCGTGCCGTAAGCCGAGACCTCAAATGGGGCATTCCGGTTCCTGTCGAGGGCGCCGAAGGGAAAGTGCTATATGTATGGTTTGACGCTCCTATCGGCTATATATCAAACACTATTGATGCCGCTCCCGAAGACTGGGAAAAATGGTGGAAGGATCCTGAGACACGTATGCTCCATTTCATCGGCAAGGATAACATCGTTTTTCATTGTATTGTCTTTCCTGCAATGCTTATGGCTCATGGCGGTTACAATCTCCCCGACAATGTTCCTGCCAACGAATTCCTGAATCTCGAGGATAAGAAAATTTCCACTTCCCGAAACTGGGCAGTATGGCTCCATGAATATCTGCAGGAGCTTCCCGGAAAGCAGGATGTGCTCCGATATGTGCTGACGGCAAATGCCCCGGAAGCAAAGGATAACAACTTCACCTGGAAAGATTTTCAGGCACGCAACAACAATGAGCTTGTAGCTATACTCGGTAATTTTGTAAACCGTGCGACAGTCCTTGTGCATAAATACTATGGAGGAATGGTGCCGGCAGCCGGTGTCCTGTCTGATTCCGAACATAAGGTGATGAAAGAAGTGAAGGAGGCTGTCGATAATGTAGCCGGCGACATTCGTGCATTCAAATTCCGCGAGGCGCTGAAGGAAGCAATGAATATTGCACGCATCGGTAATAAATATCTCGCTGATGAAGAGCCTTGGAAACTGATAAAGACTGACCCCGCACGCACTGCCACAATCCTGAATATGGCTATTCAGATTTGTGCAAATCTTGCAGTGGTATTTGAGCCTTTCACTCCTTTCATGGCTGCAAAGCTTGCTGAGCAACTACGTCTCAAGGAACTCAAATGGGACATGGCAGGAAAATTCGATCTTGTGCCTGACGGAATAGAGATTGCCAAGCCGGAACTTCTTTTTGAAAAGATAGAAGACAGTGTTGTCGAGGCGCAGGTGCAGAAACTGAAAGATGCCGAACAGCAGAATCTGCTCGAACAATGGAAACCTGCCGAAGTGAAGGAAGAAGTGGATTTCCCCACTTTTGAAAAGCTTGACATCCGCGTGGGCAAAGTGCTGGAATGTGAAAAAGTGCCTAAAGCTGACAAACTCCTGAAATTCAAAATTGATGATGGCATGGGAGGGAGAACCATTGTCAGCGGCATTGCCAAATTCTATAAGCCTGAGGAGCTCGTAGGAAAGGAAGTCTGCTTCATAGCGAATTTCGCTCCCCGCAAGCTCAAGGGGGTTGTCAGCCAGGGAATGATTCTTTCGGCTGAGGATGCTGACGGAAGGCTCGTGGTGATTGGTCCTACGGGAGAAGTTCGTCCAGGGTGTAATGTCGGTTGACCGCCTTCAGCCTCCCGCCGTTTCTCTCAAGTTGCATGGCTGTGAATACGTGTAACGCCACTTCCTTCTTCTCTACTATGTAGAATTTTGGAGTGAGAATCCTGGGGAAACGGTTAAACCATGGATCAGTTGACCCTACCCATTTTGTAACGACAGTATTAGGGAATTTCTCTAAAGATTCCCAAAGATCGAAAATACGACTTTTAGCGACGGGTGCCACACCAAGGCGTCCGTCGCTGAATTTTGCCAGACAAAGGTAATGAGCCCGTATCCGTGTGTCTGCCTCCTGCTCTTCGGGTGTGGTGCGTGTGGAGACAGTGATATTTCTTTTGTGGACACGGTTGATATGATTCATGAGCTTTCTGAATTCCGGTCCGTGTGCCGAATGATCTTCTATCCCTGCGGTCGCTATTCTGAGATGGATCATCTCGTGGATGACGACATCCTCCCATTCCTTTATCGGAGAATCGAAGCTCGTGCTGATTCTCATTTCAAAATCATGATTATGATACCCCCTGAAAGTGCGTGTCCGTTTATAGGCGAGTTTCCCCCGGAAAGTGCGTGCGCGACTCAGCACAAAGCGAGGCTGTGGCAGTTCACTGTTGAAAATCTGATGATTATAGGTTTCAAACGTGGATTCTACAAAATTTATGTCAGGTATCATATTGCTCCGTAAAGAAATATCAGAAAAGATTTTTTTAAAGAAACGCGGATTTCTTATTAAAATGTAAATTTAAAATGTTAAATTTGTAAAATCATTTTTCTTTGCTTAAAAAATGAGCAAAAGAATAACGATTCGCATTTTCTTTCTTTTCTTAAACCTATTCTTTCAACACTATGTCA
>JAIDPA010000082.1 GCA_029062985.1 Muribaculaceae bacterium | reverse complement strand
ATACCGGATTTTTGATTCAATTGATTTTCCCGATCCCCGTGAAGGTGAGGAAGACGGACTTTTTGCAATAGGAGGCGATCTCTCCCCGCAACGTCTTTTACTTGCTTACTCCATGGGAGCATTTCCGTGGTTCTCTTTTCGTGACAGCAGCGAGCCGCTATGGTATTGCCCTATGAAAAGATTTGTAATTTTTCCGGATGAAATTCATATCTCACATTCCACCCGCAATCTCATCAATAAAAAAATATATACGTGCAGTATAAACAAGGCTTTTGACAGAGTCATAAGAGGATGCGCGAGCAAACGCATTGATATGCCCGGTGCATGGCTCGGCAATGAAATGATAGAAGCCTATACAACCCTTCATAAAATGGGGCTGGCGGCAAGCGTTGAAGTCTGGAAAGGAGACATTCTCGTCGGCGGGCTTTACGGAGTGACTCTAAACTCCGCTTTTTTCGGAGAAAGTATGTTTTCCTCAGAGCCGGGAGTGAGCAAACTTGCCCTCATACATCTTGCCCGGACGATGGCTGGCAACGGCGGGTCGCTGATTGACTGCCAGTTTGAGACTCCCCATCTCAAATCAATGGGGGGCAGGATAATCGACTATGAGGAATATATGAGGATTATCCATATCCCTACATGGCTGCCAAAAATAAATAATAAATAAAAATTTAAAATTTAAATCTGATAATAATTGCCTGTATGGAGAAAATAGTCACTGACATAAGCGGGTTCCTCACTGACTATGTGATGGTCTTCACACTTTTAGCGACTGCAATAATTTTTACGGTTGCTACACGTGGCATACAGTTCAGGATGTTTCCTGAAATGTGTCGCCTTCTTGTAAACTCCGGGAAAAAATCGGAGCCTACCGCTCTCCGTCATTCACATCATTCATCCGTCACTTCATTTCAGGCTTTTGCAATATCTATTGCCTCCCGCGTAGGCACGGGGAATCTTGCCGGAGTAGCTACCGCCATCGCCATAGGCGGACCCGGAGCTGTGTTCTGGATGTGGATGATAGCCTTGCTTGGAGCAGCCAGCGCCTTTGTGGAGTCAACTCTTGCCCAGCTTTTCAAAGTGAAAGGGAAAGAGTCTTTCATGGGGGGGCCGGCTTACTACATAATGAAAGGTACAGGTCAGCGCTGGTGGGCAGTCCTGTTTGCAATTCTCATAACCCTGACCTTTGGCTTCGCATTCAATACCGTTCAGTCAAACACAATTGCCTCTGCCTATGAGTCATGCTTCTCTTTCCCGAGGGAATGGATGTCGGTGATTCTGACAGTTCTGACAATTGCCATAATTTTCGGAGGAATCAAAAGTATATCCCGATTCAGTGAAATAGTTGTCCCTGTCATGGCTATTGCCTATATTATTCTGGCGCTTGTGATTGTCATAATGAATATTGAGAAAATACCCCATATTTTCTCTTTGATAATTGAAAATGCTTTCGGAGTAGCGCAAGGAGCGGGAGGTGCAATCGGGGCTGCAATGACCATGGGAATCAAACGAGGACTCTTCAGCAATGAAGCAGGAGAAGGCTCAACCCCGAATGCAGCTGCCACAGCTGCCGTCTCCCATCCTGTCAAGCAGGGACTTATTCAGGCATTAGGAGTTTACACGGATACACTTCTCATCTGTTCGGCAACGGCATTCATAATTCTCTGCAGCGGGATGTTTCTGGAAGGACACGACGGCATTGTCCTCACTCAGAAAGCTATCGATTCTGAACTTGGGAACGGGCACAACTACGGCTCCATATTCGTTAGCATAGCGATATTTTTCTTCGCATTCACGAGCATTGTCGCAAACTATTATTACGGAGAAACAAATATACGTTTCATAAAAAACAGCAATTTCCTCATCAATATCTACAGATTGATTGTCGCAGCCATGGTCTATCTGGGAGGAATATGGTCGCTCGATTTGGTATGGGGATTTGCCGACATAACTATGGCACTCATGACACTCTGCAATTTAGCGGCTATTCTTTGCCTCGGACGCTATGCAATCATTCTCCTTAAAGATTATATCAGGCAAAAGAGAGAAGGAAAAGATCCGGAGTATCATTCTTCTACAATTCCGCAGATAGCAGACCAAACAGAGTGCTGGAAGTAATTTCCCTGCCCGGTGTCAGGAATGCCGAAATATGAAATCTTTTTTGTAACTTTGCATTTGGCTAACCAAATCAACCTAACGTTGACTTTTCCGAGATTATGACCGAAAATAACGACCTCTTTCAATTTGACGACTTTTCAGGAGTGGCACAGTCTGAATCTGCCCCGGAAACATCCAATGCCTCCGGCGAGAAGGATTTTACTGAAGTGGAAGCCGAAAGAATTATTCCGGCAGCCACACCCGCCGGCAGCTACGATGACGATGCAATCCAGCATCTTGACTGGAACGAGCACATCCGGCGCCGCCCCGGCATGTATATAGGCAAACTCGGCGATGGCAGTCATGCTGAAGACGGCATCTATGTCCTGATAAAAGAGGTGGTCGATAATTCAATCGACGAGTTCAACATGGGTGCCGGAAAGCGTATCGACATTAATATCTCTGAAGAGGGAGATGTCGAGATTCGCGACTACGGACGCGGAATTCCCCTGGGAAAAGTGAGGGAGGTGGCTTCCGAAATAAATACGGGTGGAAAATTCGACGATAAGAATTTCAAGAAATCGGTTGGTCTTAACGGTGTCGGACTTAAGGCTGTCAATGCCCTGTCGACTTATTGTACAGTATCAAGTGTCAGAGACGGGCAGAAAGTGACTGTCGAGTTTGAGAAAGGGAATGTAGTGAGTCAGACTCCGCCGACGCCCACCTCAGAACAGAACGGCACGATGGTGAAGTTTCATCCTGACCCTTCCCTTTTCCGCGATTTCCGTTTCAAATCGGATTTCCTGGAGACGATGGTCAACAACTACACCTACCTCAATACCGGTCTGCATATCTATTACAACGGGAAACGTTATCTTTCACGCCACGGACTCCTTGACCTCCTTCGTGAGAACATGACAGCCGAACCCCTCTACCCTATCATTCATCTTCAGGGTGAGGATATCGAGGTGGTCCTCACTCATACTGACCAATATGGCGAAGAATATTATTCATTCGTAAACGGACAGCATACGACGCAGGGAGGCACTCATCTGACTGCTTTCAGGGAGCACGTGAGCCGCACCATAAAGGAATTTTCAGGAAAGGGATATGAATTTTCCGACATTCGAAACGGTCTGGTGGCAGCCGTCAGCGTACGCATTCAGGAGCCGGTGTTTGAAAGCCAGACAAAGACAAAGCTCGGAAGCAAAGAAATTGCCCCCGGAAGCCAGACTACGGTCAATAAATTTGTAGGTGATTTCCTTAAAAAAGCGCTCGACGATTACCTTCATAAAAATCCTGACGTCGCCGAGACAATGCTCAAAAAAATCGCCCGTAGTGAAAAAGAACGCAAGGCAATGGCTGGCGTCACCAAACTCGCAAGAGAAAAAGCCAAGAAGGTAAGTCTTCACAACCGCAAGCTCCGTGATTGCCGCATTCACTATAACGACACACTGAAACAAAACTCAAAGACAGAAGACCGGCGCGATGAATCGTCAATATTCATCACCGAGGGTGATTCCGCATCCGGAACAATCACCAAAGTCAGGAATGCCGAGACTCAGGCAGTGTTTTCCTTGCGCGGTAAGCCTCTCAACTCCTATGGTATGACTCAGGAGATTGTCTACAAAAATGATGAATTCAATCTTCTTCAGGCTGCCCTGAATATTGAAGAAGGCATTGACGGATTGCGTTATAACAAAGTTATCATAGCGACGGATGCCGATGTCGACGGAATGCATATCCGTCTCCTTGTCATCACATTCTTCCTCATGTTCTTCCCTGACCTCGTGAAGAAAGGACACGTCTATATCCTCCAGACTCCCCTTTTCCGCGTCAGAGACAAAAATGCCACACGGCGCAGCAAATCCAGAAAAAAGAAAAAGAAGTCTGCCGAAGCAGCCGAAGAGAAGGATACTTACTATTGCTACACTGATGAAGAGCGTGAGGCTGCCATAGCCAAGTTCGGCAATAACGCGGAAATCACCCGTTTCAAAGGTCTGGGAGAAATCAACGATGTAGAATTTGCAGAGTTTATCGGACCCGAGATGCGACTTGACCCTGTCACCCTTAAAAAGGATGATACCGTCGACAAATTGCTCGAATTCTATATGGGCAAAAACACGATGGAGCGACAGAATTTTATTATCGATAATCTTGTTCTGGAAGACGATTCTGAGATATGACAATGACTAAAGCTCTTTTTGCCGGCAGTTTTGATCCCTTCACGCAAGGACACCTATCGATTGTGGAACGCGCTCTCGAAATGTTTGATTCCGTTGTCATAGCAATCGGACATAATGAGCATAAGCGTGGAGAATGGACAGTCGAGGAGAGGGTCAGCGCCATCAGCGAATATTTTAAAAATAACGACCGAGTCTCCACTGAATCATTCACCGGACTCACCGTTGATTTCGCACGGAAATGCGGTGCGACTGTCCTTCTGAGAAGCGTCCGTGGCGCTGCCGACTTTGAATATGAAAAAAATCTTGCCGACATCAACAA
>JAIDPA010000081.1 GCA_029062985.1 Muribaculaceae bacterium | reverse complement strand
ATTAAATATAAAAAATATAGGAATTACAGAGATAAAATCAAAAAAAATTGCTAAATTTGCTCAAAAATTGATTTAATGTGCATTTCAGGCTCTCGATATTTCGGGGAAATGCATTCTTATTTTGGTCAAAGAGGTATATTCATTATATAAGTTCATTGGTTATGGTGATGAAGACGCGTGATAAGTTTATTGAAGTGGCTCGACAGCTTTTCGCAAGAAAGGGTGTTGAGAATACCACCATGAACGATATAGCCTCTGCATCCGATAAAGGGCGTCGCACCATTTACACTTATTTCAAGAGCAAGCGTGACATTTTCAATGCTGTAATTGAGAGCGAGACTGATCAGCTTCTCAATAAGCTGTGTCATATAGTGTCGCGTCCAATTTCTCCTGATCAGAAATTGATTGAGTACGTTCAGTGCCGTTTTGAAGCCATGAAAGAGATTGTTTCAAGAAACGGTTCGCTACGTGCCGGCTTTTTCAGGGATGTGAGAAAAGTGGACCGTGCCAGGAAAATCATCACAAGAAAGGAAACTGCACTTTTGCGTGACATACTTCAGGAAGGGGTAGAGCAGGGCATTTTCGATATTCCGAATCTAAGCCATACCGCCGTCATCATGACACAGGCAATTCACGGGCTTGACGTCCCTTTCATAAGGGATAATCTCTCTGATGAAGGTATCGACAAGGAAATGCTCAAGACTTACATTGCCAATATCTTTCTTAACGGAATCAAATTCAGATGATTCTTTTTCTCCTCCTTTTAACAATTTGTAAAATAGAATCAACAGCTTATGTATATAAATTCAATAGGCAAATATGTGCCTGAAGCAAGAATTACAAACGATTATTTCGAGAAGCTAAATAATCTGGAAGAGGGTTGGATCATACAGCGCACTGGGATGGTGAGCCGTTCTAAGGCTGCAGCGGATGAGAATGCTGACACAATGGCTATCAACGCTATTGAAGATGCACTTCCGAAGCTCCCTTACGATATTAAGGATGTCGATCTCATAGTGGGAGCTTTCTATTCAGCGTATGATACGGTTGCAACTCCTGCTCATGTCGCACAGCGTCATTATGGTATTCATGGCGCCAAAGCTGTCTATGCTTCTGCTGCATGCTCTTCCTTCATCAATGGTTTGGAAATTATCGAGGGTTATTTTGCTTCCGGGAAAGCGGAACGAGCACTCCTTATCTGCACCGAACACAACACCTACTACAGCAATGAGAAGGATCCTAAGGCAGGACACCTCTGGGGGGATGCTGCTGTGGCATATTTTGTCAGCAAAGAGCGTCAGAGTGAATCAGATATCGAGATACTTGATATTTTCACTGAGGGACTCGGTGATATCGGCAAAGGTCCCGGCGGCGTGAAATTGCGTCCCGGAGAAGACGGCATCTCAATGCCTGACGGCCGTGATGTTTTCATTCATGCCTGCAAATATATGATTTATGCTTTAAATCATTCATTGGAGCATACCGGATTGAAAATTGAAGACATCAGTAAGCTGATATGTCATCAGGCAAATAAGCGTATTGTGGCTCAGGTCGCTCATCAGCTTGACAAACCTCTGGATGATTTCCTGAATAATATCGAGACTCTCGGAAATACGGGTTCTGCCTCTGCACCTCTCGTATTGGCTGAGAACCTTGACAAGTTCAAGAAAGGCGACAAAGTTGCCTTAATGGTGTTCGGCGGGGGCTACTCTTGCGGTTCTTTTATTGTGAAATTCTAAGAAAAAACTATCAAACTATATTTCAATGAAACTTTTAGAAGGAAAAACTGCCTTGATTACGGGTGCAGCCCGTGGCATCGGTAAGGCAATCGCTCTCAAATTTGCCTCTGAAGGCGCTAACATTGCATTCACCGACCTCGTTATAGATGAAAACGGGAAGCAAACAGAAGAAGAGATAAAGGCATTGGGCGTAAAATGCAAAGGATATGCTTCAAATGCAGCCAACTATGAGGAAACAGAGAAGGTCGTTAATCAGGTGAAGGAAGACTTCGGCTCTATTGATATCCTCGTCAACAATGCCGGAATCACTA
Source organism: Muribaculaceae bacterium (assembly GCA_029062985.1). Taxonomy (GTDB): domain Bacteria; phylum Bacteroidota; class Bacteroidia; order Bacteroidales; family Muribaculaceae; genus Lepagella. The sequence goes on along the minus strand of JAIDPA010000081.1, from coordinate 20,337 downwards.
AGGACGGGCTCATGATGCGTATGTCTGAAGCACAATGGGATGCAGTGATCGCTGTCAATCTTAAGTCTGCTTTCAATTTCATACATGCAGTGCTGCCCATCATGATGCGTCAGCGTTCAGGCTCAATCATCAATATGGCGTCTGTCGTAGGTGTTCATGGAAATGCAGGCCAGGCAAATTACGCCGCGTCTAAAGCCGGACTTATCGCACTCGCCAAGAGTATTGCTCAGGAAGTAGGTTCACGCGGCATCCGTGCAAATGCAATCGCTCCCGGTTTCATTGAAACTGCCATGACAGCAGCTCTTCCTGACAGTGTGCGTGAAGAATGGACCAAGAAAATACCTTTGCGTAGAGGTGGCAAACCGGAAGATATTGCAAATGTCGCTACATTCCTTGCATCTGACCTTTCAAGCTATGTTTCAGGACAGGTTATACAGGTCGATGGCGGTATGAACATGTAATTGATGCAGAAACATGCAGTCATAGTTGCCGGCGGGTCAGGAACACGTCTCGGAGGCGGATTGCCTAAGCAATTTCAGCCTCTCTGCGGGCGTCCGATGCTCTGGTGGGCGCTGAATGCTTTTGCAGATGAAGATAATGAGACAGTGATTCATCTGGTCTTGCCGGAAGCTTACATACCTTTGTGGAAGGAGCTGGAGTCAAGTCTTCCCGAGTCAGACCGTATCCCTCTGATGGTGCATTCCGGAGGTGCTACCCGTACGGAATCTGTCGTTTCTGCTCTGTCATCTATTGCATCGGATGAAAATATTCTTATCGCTGTTCATGATGCAGCTCGTCCGGTGGTGGATAAATCGATGATAGAGAGAGGGTGGGAAACTGCCGGAATGTATGGAGCTGCCGTCCCTGTGGTGCCTGTGACTGATTCTCTCCGTTGCCTTCAGGAGAACGGAGGGAGTGTAGTGGCAGACAGGAGCAGATATGTTGCGGTACAGACTCCTCAGGTGTTTCGTGCGAATTTACTGAAAGATGCATATAAAAAAATTGATGAAGGAAATTTTACGGACGATGCATCTGTAGTGGAATTCTCAGGAACCGTACCATATCTTTACGAGGGAAGGCATGATAATATTAAAGTCACCAATCCGGGGGACATGGAAATAGCGGCAATACTTCTTCAACGACTTAAATCATCGCAGAAGAGATGACATAAAGCAATGCAGAATTTTCTTGACACAGAAATAAAATTCCTGAAAGGAGTGGGAGAGGCACGTTCGAAACTCCTCTCTTCTGAAATAGGGGTCGCGACTTTTCGCGACCTCCTTTACTATTTCCCCTTCCGGCATATTGACCGCAGCCGGTTCTATTCAATAGCAGAACTTGAAGGCTCAGATTTGCCTGCCATTCAGATAAAAGGAAGGTTCATCAGTTTTCGTGTGGAAGGTGAAGGTGTCAGGAAACGTCTTGTCGGGGTTTTCAGCGATGGAAAGCGGATGATAGAAACTGTTTGGTTTTCAAAAGTCAAAGAGATGTCATCCTTGTATAAGCCGGGAGTGGAGTATGTCATTTTCGGCAAGCCGGTTGCCTTTCATAATTCATATTCTATTGCCCACCCGGAAGTGGAGATATTTAATCCCGAAAAACCACCGACAGGGTTCAGGGGAGTATATTCCCTTACAGATGCCATGCGTAAAAAGGGACTTTCCACAAGAGTGTTGCAATCGCTGGCAGACAATCTTCTGAAACATCCGAGATTTAATACGATTCCGGAGACTTTACCGGCAGAAATAGTAAGCAGATATAAGCTAATGCCTTTGCAGGAGGCGTTGCGACAAATGCATTTCCCGGAAGATATCCGCAGTTTGCAGTTGGCAACCGAACGGCTGAAATTTGAAGAGCTGTTTTATGTCGAAGCTCATATCCTAAGATACTCGATGGAAAGGAGTTCCAAACTTCCGGGATTTTATTTCCGGAAGATAGGGGAAAACTTTAACGGCTTTTATTTCAATGTGCTTCCTTTTAAGCTGACAGGAGCTCAGAAGAGGGTGCTGAAAGAAATCCGGGCAGATATGAAGACGGGGAGACAGATGAACCGGCTTTTGCAGGGAGATGTGGGGTCAGGAAAAACTATGGTTGCGTTCATGACAATGCTGATGGCTGTTGACAACGGCTTTCAGTCAGCACTTATGGCTCCAACCGAAATTTTAGCTACTCAACATTATGCGACAATAAAGGAATGGGCACATCCTTTAGGAATAAAGGTTGCATTACTCACAGGAAGCACCCGCAGCCGAGAAAGAAAAGATATTCATGAGGGTCTTCTGTCAGGGGAAATCAAAATTATAATTGGCACACATGCCCTGATAGAGGACACTGTTCAGTTCAAGAGTCTCGGGCTTGCCGTGATTGATGAGCAGCATAGATTCGGAGTAGCACAGCGTGCGAGAATGTGGAGTAAAAGTAAGATTGCTCCTCATGTGCTTGTAATGACTGCAACTCCTATTCCCCGCACGCTTGCAATGACAGTGTATGGAGATCTGGAGGTGTCAGTCATTGACGAACTACCACCGGGCAGAAAGCCGGTCACTACACTTCTCAGGTATGATTCAAACCGTATGGAGGTAGACAGACTCATTGTCTCACAATTAAGGGAAGGAAGACAGGTCTACATTGTGTATCCTTTGATTTCTGAAAATGAAAAACTTGATTTGAAGAGTCTTGAGGAGGGATATAAACGGACTTGTGAAACGTTTCCGAGTTATAAAGTCTGTTTCGTCCACGGGAAGATGAAGCCGGAGGAGAAAGATCATCAGATGGATCTGTTTGTTAACGGAGAGGCAAGGATAATGGTTGCGACGACGGTGATTGAGGTCGGGGTGAATGTGCCAAATGCGTCTGTAATGGTTATTGAGAATGCCGAACGTTTCGGACTTTCCCAGCTCCACCAGTTAAGAGGCAGGGTAGGGCGAGGTGCAGACCAGAGCTATTGTATCCTTATGAGTAAGGCAAAAGCCGGTGCGGATACAAAAAAGAGGCTTGCTATCATGACGGAGACTACGGATGGGTTTCTGATTTCTGAGGCAGACATGAAGATAAGGGGACCGGGAGATATGGAAGGCACCCAGCAAAGCGGACTTGCATTTAATCTTAGAGTCGCCAATCTTGCTCGAGACGGACAGATACTGACTCGAGCCAGGGAAACGGCACTTGCCGTCCTCCGAGGTAATCCTTCACTTTTAGCTCCCGGATGTGCTCCAACGGAAGCTAAGCCTGAAGATATGCCACCCATTATTTTGGCGGAAAATGATTTGGGAATTATCAGATGTGAATTGGCAACAAGGTTTGCCAAGTCTGTTGACTGGTCGCTCATCTCTTGATAAAGGGCGACCTTTCTTTATTTACTAAACTCCCTTAATAATGAATTGTTATAAATAATGTAATAACCCGAAATCTCCTATAAATAATTAGTCCTATGAGAGAAAAAGAATTTCTGCCGGCTGTGAAAGAGCGTCTCGGCATTGACCGGCTTAATGAAATGCAAGAAAAAATGATGGCATCTGCCACAGAAGCATCAGATATAATACTCTTATCACCGACAGGGTCCGGCAAGACACTTGCTTTTACGTTGCCGGTCATGAAAATGATGAAACCCTCGACAGGGAGGGTTCAATGTGTGGTGATTGCTCCGTCGCGAGAATTAGTGGTGCAGATTGCAGGTGTGCTACGTGAGGTAGGTCATTTGTTCAGAGTGATAGCATTATATGGGGGACATAGTGTGGAAGACGAAGTGAACAGTCTGAAAGTGGTGCCAGATATTATAGTTGCCACTCCGGGAAGGTTGCTTGATCATGCAGTGCGTCGTAACGTTGATCTTCTTCCTGTCAGAATTCTGGTGCTTGATGAATTTGACAAATCTCTTGAGCTTGGATTCGAGGAGGAGATGAGTAAATTATTGAACCGTATGAAAAATGTCAGTCGCACAATCCTCACTTCAGCGACAAAAGCAGATGTGCTGCCTGACTTCCTGCGTCTTGATCATCCTCTGACACTTGATTATCTTGATAATAATGTCGATTTGCGTGAGAGAATGAATGTGAGGAAGGTGGATTCAGACGGTAAAGATAAATTGGACTCTTTGCTCACTTTGCTTCATAATATCAATAAGGGGGAGCGATTGGAAAAATCAATAATATTTGTCAATCATCGTGAGAGTGCAGAGAGGGTGGCAGATTTTCTGAAAAAAAATAAAGTTGCCGCAGTCTTATATCATGGCGCGCTCGACCAGCGAGAAAGGGAAACGGCGGTAGCATTATTTAATAATGGCACGGCTCCTGTGCTCGTGGCTACTGATCTGGCTGCCCGCGGGCTGGATATAGAGAAAGTGGCATCAGTGATTCATTATCATCAGCCTTTGACTCCGGAGGCTTACACCCATCGTAATGGTAGGACGGCACGAGTCGAAGAAGAGGGAGATGTCTACGTCCTTGTCGGACCGGATGAGGAACTTAGAGAATATGTGGAAGTGGATGGTGTGTTTGAACTTGACAAGGATCTCAAGACGGATTTAGGTTCACATTTCATGTCGCTCTACGTTGCTGCCGGAAAAAAAGAGAAAGTATCGAAAGGAGATATTCTTGGTTTCCTGATTAAAGAGGGGGGATTGACGGCAGAAGATATAGGGAAAATCAATGTTTTTGACCATTATGCATTAGTAGCGGTCAGGGAGGATAAAGTAGCTGCCCTTCTGAATAAAATAACAGGAAAGAAACTTAAAGGGGAAAAGCGCCGAATCACACCGCTTAAATGAGTCATAGGTGCAGGTTTTGGGAAATAGAAGTTGTTTTTATGAAAAAGAATAAAATTTTTCAAAATGAAAAAATTCTTGTTGAGCCACTATTTCTATAAAAAGTTTATATAACTTCTTTGATAAAATGCAAGGAAAAGTTAACTTTGCAGTCGGAAAGGAATTTTTTGGTAAAGATTATACTCCAAGCAGAAATATACTCAATTAAATAAAAATAACTACTATGAGCAAAGCAAAGCAGTTCCTGACTTGCGATGGTAATCAGGCAGCCGCTCACATCAGTTACATGTTTACTGAGGTGGCAGCTATTTATCCTATTACCCCGTCATCAACAATGGCAGAATATGTCGATGACTGGTCAGCAGCAGGCAGGAAAAACATTTTTGGAGAGACAGTGCTCGTGCAGGAGATGCAGAGCGAGGCTGGTGCCGCCGGTGCCGTACACGGTTCGTTGCAGGCAGGCGCGCTGACAACAACTTATACAGCTTCTCAGGGTCTCTTGCTGATGATTCCCAATATGTATAAAATCGCGGGCGAACTGCTCCCCTGCGTTTTCCATGTTTCAGCTCGTGCACTCGCTTCTCATGCCCTCAGCATCTTTGGCGACCATCAGGACGTGATGGCAACCCGTCAGACCGGGTTCGCCATGTTGTGTGAAGGTTCCGTTCAGGAAGTTATGGATCTTGCTGCCGTGGCTCACTTGTCAACTCTAAAGAGCCGTGTGCCTTTCGTAAACTTCTTCGACGGTTTCCGTACTTCTCACGAAATCCAGAAAATCGAGGCTATTGACCAGGATGATCTCGCTCCTCTTATTGACAAGGATGCGTTGGCAGACTTCCGTCGCCGTGCATTGAATCCGGAATCTCCGGTCGCACGTGGTATGGCTGAGAACCCGGATGTATACTTCCAGCATCGTGAGGCATGCAATCCTTTCTATGATGCAGTGCCCGAGATTGTGGAAAACTATATGAAGGAGGTTTCAAAAATCACAGGCAGAAACTATGGTCTGTTTGATTATTACGGTGATCCGGAAGCTGACCGCGTGATTATCGCTATGGGTTCAGTGACTGAATGTATCCGTGAAACTATTGATCACCTCCGCGCTCAGGGTCAGAAAGTAGGTTTGGTAAGTGTGCATCTCTATCGTCCTTTCTCTGCTAAGCATTTCCTTGCAGCAGTGCCTGCTTCAGCTAAAAGAATTGCTGTGCTTGACCGCACAAAGGAACCGGGAGCAAAGGGTGAACCATTGTATCTCGATGTTGTCGATTGCTATTTCGGCAAGGAAAACGCTCCTCTCATCGTTGGCGGTCGTTTCGGTCTGAGCTCAAAAGACACCACACCTTCTCAGATTGTTTCTGTTTTCGACAATCTTGCTCTTCCTGAACCGAAGAATGGCTTCACGCTCGGTATTGTTGACGATGTTACATATCTTTCATTGCCCCTTCTTCCAGAAATCAGCGTAGGCGGAAAGGGAATGTTCCAGGCTAAATTCTTTGGTCTCGGCGCGGATGGTACTGTTGGTGCTAATAAGAACTCTGTTAAGATCATTGGTGACAATACAGATAAATACTGTCAGGCATACTTCTCATACGACTCTAAGAAATCAGGCGGTTTCACTTGTTCACACCTCCGTTTCGGCGACGAACCGATCCGTTCTACATATCTTGTGACCACTCCTAATTTCGTGGCTTGCCACGTACAGGCTTATCTCCACATGTATGATGTTACAAGAGGTCTGCAGCCTGGTGGTACATTCCTTCTCAATACAATCTGGGAAGGTGATGAGCTTGCCAAGAATCTTCCTAATAAGGTGAAGAAACTCTTTGCAAAGAATAATATCACAGTCTATTATATCAATGCGTCAAAGATTGCACAGGAAATAGGACTCGGTAACCGTACAAACACTATCCTCCAGAGTGCTTTCTTCCGCATTACAGAAGTTATCCCGGTAGAGCTCGCAGTGGAGCAGATGAAGAAATTCATCGTTAAGTCTTACGGCAAGAAGGGTGAGAATATCGTCAATATGAACTATGCTGCCGTCGATCGTGGCGGTGAGTATAAGAAACTTGATGTTGATCCTGCTTGGGCAGAACTTCCCGATGAGGAGCCTAAGAAAGTTGATGCTCCTGAGTTCGTTACCAATGTTGTGTTCCCGATCAATGCTCAGGATGGCGATCTTCTTCCTGTTTCTACATTTAAGGACGACGCTGACGGAACTTGGCCGCAAGGCACCGCACGTTATGAAAAGCGTGGTGTAGCTGCATTTGTTCCTGAATGGAATCCGGAAAACTGTATTCAGTGTAACAAATGTGCGTTTGTATGTCCTCACGCTGCTATTCGTCCGTTTGTGCTTGATGCAGAGGAAATGGCAGTCGCTCCATTCGGAGAAGACCATTCAATCCCGGCAATCGGCAAAATGTTCCCCGGCATGCGTTTCGTTCAGCAGGTTGACGTCCTCGACTGTCTTGGCTGCGGCAACTGTGTTGATGTCTGCCCGGGTAAGAAAGGGAATAAAGCCCTCTCTATGCAGCATGAGGAAGGACAGCTCGCTCAGCAGGCTAATTGGGATTACTGCGTAGAAAAGGTTGCTTCAAAACAGAACCTTGTTGATATCAAGGCAAACGTTAAGAACAGCCAGTTCGCAACTCCTCTATTTGAGTTCTCAGGTGCTTGTTCAGGTTGTGGTGAGACTCCTTATGTTAAGCTCATCAGCCAGCTGTATGGTGATCACGAAGTAGTTGCTAATGCGACAGGTTGTTCATCCATCTATTCGGGTTCAGTGCCCTCAACTCCTTACTGTACAAATGAGGAAGGTCAGGGTCCTGCTTGGGCTAATTCACTCTTTGAGGATTTCTGCGAGTTTGGTCTCGGCATGAAAATCGCCTACGAAAAGATGCGTGCGCGTCTTGTGGCAGCCGCTGAGAATGTTCAGAAGTGCGACTGCTGTTCAGATGAACTTAAGAAAGCAGCTCAGGAATGGCTTGAGGCTCGTGAGGACGCAGCTTTGTCTCGTGAGAAAGGAAGAAACCTTCTCAATCTTGCCCGCACATGTGGTTGCGATGATTGTCAGGTGATTGTAGACAATGAGCATTACCTTACAAAGCGCAGCCAGTGGATTATCGGTGGTGACGGTGCAAGCTATGATATAGGTTTCGGTGGTCTTGACCATGTGATTGCTTCCGGAAAGAACGTAAATCTTCTCGTGCTCGATACAGAGGTTTATTCTAATACCGGCGGTCAGTCATCCAAGGCTACTCCTATTGCAGCTATCGCTAAATTTGCCGCAGCCGGTAAGCGTGTACGTAAGAAAGATCTCGGTCTCATTGCGACCACTTATGGATATGTCTATGTGGCTCAAGTTGCGATGGGTGCTGACAATGCACAGACTCTTAAGGCAATCCGTGAGGCTGAGGCATACGATGGGCCTTCTCTTATCATTGCTTATGCTCCCTGTATCAACCACGGTATTAAAGCCGGCATGGGACGTGCGCAGGAAGAGGAGAAAAAAGCTGTTGAATGTGGCTACTGGCATCTGTGGCGTTACAATCCCGAACTTGAAGCAGAGGGTAAGAATCCGTTCTCTCTCGATAGCAAGGAACCGGATTGGAGCAAATTCAATGACTTCCTTAAGGGTGAGGTTCGTTTCGCATCTCTCCTTAAGATGCAGCCGGAAGCAGCAGCCGAACTTTTCCAGGCAGCTCAGGATAATGCACGCTGGCGTTATAACAACTACAAGCGTCTTTCTCAGCAGCAGTGGGGAATCGACCCTGAGATGACAAAGGTAGAAGAAGATCTTCGCAAATAATATAGTCTGAATAGATAATAAATTTTAGAAAGAGAGGCTACGGAATTTTTCTGTAGCCTCTCTTTTGTCATTATGGAATTTTTATAATATATTTGTGGAAATAAGTCTTTAAACTTTCGAGCGCTCAAGTTGAGTTCTATAATCTCATAACCTTTTGAACCTTAATTTGAGCAATCGAAACTTAAATTAGAAATTAAATGGATAAAGATATAAGATGGAAACAACGCTTTGAAAACTTCAGAAAAGCTCTTGCTAAGCTTGAAGAAGGTGTGGAGATAATAGAAAATAATAAAGATGAGTCCGAAATTTCCGATTTAGTTAAGGAAGGGCTCATACAGCGTTTTGAATTCACACATGAACTTTCATGGCGAGTAATGAAAGATTATCTTGAATATCAGGGATTCTCAATTTTAGGGTCAAGAGATGCTTTCAGAGAAGCATTAAAAATAGGAATAATTAATGACAAGAGATGGCTGGATAGTATAAAAGCACGCAATCTGACATCACATACTTATGATGAAGATGTTGTAGGAGGTATTTATGAAGATATCATCAACATCTATTTATCTTTAATGAGACAATTCAGAGAAACCATGCAGCAACTTCAGAATGATGAGAGATTTAGGATTGACGAATGAAGAGCTTGATGAAGTAATAGGATACTTAAAGAAGAATCCAAAGATAAGAAAAGCTATAGTCTTTGGCTCCCGTGCTAAAGGAAACTATCGAACTTTTTCGGATGTTGATTTGACCTTGTTAGGTACCAATCTTACTATTTCTGATTTATCAGCACTCGAAGAAGACCTCTATTATTCATATTTGCCTTATATATTCGATGTCTCTATCTTTGAAAGCATAAAGAATTCTGCCCTCAGAGAGCATATCGAACGAGTGGGAGTCGAGATATACTCAAGTTAGTTTTTGAAAATATGGCATACGAATTGCATTGCAGTCCTACCCCCTGACCAAGAATAGCACCAAATCTGTTTAAGGCTACGCGAGACGCTCCTCCGGCATGGCGTCCTTGAAGAGATGAAAATTGCTTAATGGAAATTATTGAGAATCAATGGCGTCGGAAAATGTCGCATACATCAATGTTTTTGTCGCATACAAAATGATGTTCTTTTTTTCAAAGATTGGTAATTTTGCATTTCATTAAGTGATATAGATTTTGTCTTAACTAAAACGACATGACATTATGAGAATGCTTGGCAAAATGTTTATTGGTCTGGCTGTGATGCTGACGGTTCTTGCTTCCTGCTCAAAAGATGAGCCAATATATCGGCCTCCTGTAGGCAGTGTGGAGGAGGAGGATGGGCAGTATGTGTCGGTTTTTATCCTGAGCAGCGGCACCAATTATGAATTGACGCAGCCGGAAAAAGTGACTTTCCATTTCTCTTCTCCAAATCTGGAGGAAGACCTCACTTTTGAAGGTACGGTAAGCCGTGAGAAAGGTGCGGCAGTCAATGGCGATAGGGTCAGTCTGCTCTGCCGTCTTCTTCTGAAAGATATCAATATTCCTGACGGGGATTACTATGTCTCCATAACCGGCGAGAATATTCCGGATCTCGGGATTTATAAGGTGAATATCGAGAATATGGCAGTCACTCAGATACTGCGGAGTGCGCAGAGTTATCAGGGACTAAGCGGACAGGGTACAAAAGAGAATCCCTATCAGTTGAAGACGTCCACAGATATGGAGAGGCTCATGACGTGCCTCAGAGAAGATCCGGATCACGGAATGGGACTCTTCTTCGTAATGACTGATGATATAGATTTAAGCGACAAAACATCTGACATACTCGCGACGTCTTCTTTCCAGGGCACGTTTGACGGACAAAACCATAAGATAACAGGGATGGAATGGAATGAGCCGGCAAAAGGATTTCCCTTTTCCGACGTGGGTCTTTTCAGCACTCTCTGCAATGCGACAATCAGAAACCTTGTCTTTGAGAATGTCAAATTCTCAGGTATTGAAGAGCGTGGAGGTATGCTCGCCGGAAGCGCAACGGGGCGCACCACGGTAAGCAATGTGAAATATAGCGGTGAAATCAAAGGATTTGGCCAATGTATAGGGGGGCTTATCGGAGATGTCCAAGGAACGGTCGACATATCGGACGTAATTTTTGATTCCGGTATAGTAACTGGAAAAGACACACATACAGGAGGGCTTTTCGGTTCCATGAGACTGAATTCCAACTCAACGATAAACAATGTGTTGATAAACGAACTGACAGAAGTTTTCGGTGATGACAACACAGCAGGATTATTCGGATATGCCAGAATATCCAAGACCCTTGACTTAAACGATCTGGATGTTGAGGCTTATACGATACAGGGTAGGGAAAGTGTAGGAGTGTACTTCGGGTATTTCAGCATGGTCGACAGCAATAGCCTCATACGTTTTGGCGGGACTTGCAATTATGCTTTTGCCAATACCGTTAACGGGAGAAAATCGGTAGGTAATATAGCAGGTCACGTGAGAGGTGCCAACGGCAAGACTTTTGAATTTGCGTCGGAAACCAGGATAAGGTCAAATATCACATCCTTCAGCGATAATGCAGGAGGGGTATTCGGATATGCTTCAGATATTGTGGGGCTACAGATAGGGCAACTTGTCTTTCCAAGTTCTCTTATGAGCGTCAATGCCTTAGTTGATAATGCGGGTGGTTTGTTCGGCCATGCATATCACGTCAGTATCGCAGGAAAGCATACGGTGGATCCGGAAAATCTGAACGGCCGGCTCCAGCCCTGGGATATTCCATACGCCGATATCCAGTTGAACATTACGGCAATGGACAATTCAGGCGTGATAGCGGGATATGCTGATGGCGGATGCACTTTTGAAGGCCTTTTTACAGGTGGATACGTGGAGGCCGTCAGATCGGCAGCGGGAGGTATCTTAGGAAGAGGGCATGACACGACAATAAAGAATTGTGAGTTCCAAGGGCAACTGAATTGCGGCGACCTTTATGGTGGTATCATCGGACTCATTGACGGAAATATGGATGTTGAACTTTGCAACTCCAACACGCAAAACCAATCCGTGACAAAGTGGCAGGGAGGTCTGATAGGGTATATCAATCTTTCTGACGCGAAAGGTTCTAAAGTGACTATTACAGATTCCTATTTCTGCGGTCTGTTGGAGCATGGATACACAGCCGGGGGTATAGTGGCCGGCATTAGGGCTGATCAATCCTGCGATGTCAAAATTGAGAAATGTGGTAACTTTGGAGAAGTGGGTCCCGGTGATATGAATAGTCAGTACAGCACATATCAAGGAGCGGGAGGTATTGTCGGTATGATCGACACATCTTGCCCGGTGCTTGTGAGGGGTTGTTTCAATTACGGAAGCGTCAATGGAAAAGTGAAAATGAATGCTGTCGGAGGAATTGTCGGTATCGCGGGAAAAGAGGATAATGATATAAATTATTCGGTAATAGAAAACTGTATCAACTTCTCCAACTACGTGGATTGTGAAGATGTCGACACTTATCTCGGGGGCGTCGTAGGTCATCTCGTACAAGGGGGTGTGCTTTCATACAATCAGTCGACGATTCGCGGATGTGTCAACTGGGGTGAGATCAGTGCCGACACCAAACATGATACGGGTGGCATCCTGGGTTATGCAGCACATCAGACCTTGACGGAGAGATGTTACAACCGAGGAAATGTGAAACATGGAAATGCCATTATAGGCACCCACAAGACAGGTACGGTTGTCTACCACCAGTATAATTATTACCTTGAAGGCACGGGTGGAAGTTGGCCTGATTCAGTAAGCATACCGTATGATAAGGAGACCGATAAAAGTCAGTACTTTAAATTCAGTTTCACTGACGTTTCGTCACCCACAGGTTTCGTAATGACAAATTACGGACCCTTGCCTGCCGGACTCCCTATGTATGCGAAATGCGGGGCTTCCAATCCCTGGCCGGCAGATTTGAAAATTCTTGACTGACCAGAATGATAGGAGGGGATCCTCGAGTTGGAATTGACTTCGTAAAGTTTGACTGAAAACAGATATCCATAAATTGGGAGGTTGTGTCGTAATGAACTGACCCCAAAAAGTTGGACGGGTTAAACATTAACCAGTTATTGAAAGAGTTCGGTTTTGTACCGGACTCTTTTTTTTAATTATTTGAAGATTTTAGTTATCCCTGATATGATTGCTTAAACTTTTCCTTTTGGTGGTTCTTTCCTTAAGGCGACTTATTCGGCAATATTTAAAATGGATTGTTTATTCGAATTAGAAAGGAGTAGGATCTGAGTCAATTAATCTTTTATTGGCTGGCAATGAAAGAAACGGTTTTTTAAAAGAAGATAACATGAAATTTTTAAAAACTGGAAAAATGATAATTTATGATTTTACTATGAAATAGTCTTTTGTTGGATTTAAGAATAATATAATAAAATTTTTATATTAACGAGCTAATTTTAGTAATAAATTTGTAATTATAAAATAAAAATTCTAACTTTGCATTATTCAATATAATTATCGTTTATCCTGCAAAAATGGATGAAAGATGTACAGAGTGTTTGGAAATTTTTCAGGCTATACTTTCTGATTTGGCTATTTGAGACAACTCGAACAGCTTGTCATTTTTAATAGGATTGTAGTGAATCCGGAGGAAGAGTCAGAAATGGCTCTTCCTTTTTGCGGATAATATTTTCAAATCATCTTATTAAGAATTTTTAATTTGTACGAAATAGTTCTCTTCTTTAAAATAAGAGAACAAAAATTTATTTTCGGCAAGAATGAACCATTTTATTAAGTCTTGTGTTATATAAGTGAAAAACAAATCATGATGTTAGGTTAGTTAGAAAATGTATTATGGAAATAAAGCGGTCGATGTGAATCGATCGCTTATTATTTTTATATGTATTGCTTGAAATTTGAGGTGTAATAGGCGCAAATTCTTTTGTAACTCTCCTATGAATTGCTTGTTATTAATATTCGTTTTCAGAATCTGACAAATTTCCCTCGCATAATTCCCTAACTTCTTGTTCAGGCATTTGTAACATGGCAGCAATATCCTGTATAGAATTGCCCTTCGAATAAAGCTTGCGAAGAATTTCTGCTCTTCCTTCTTTTATACCCTGAGATATTCCTTGATTTAATCCTTTTTCCATCCCTTCTTCCATCCCTTTCGCCAGCCCTTTTTCCATTCCTTTCGCCATCCCTTCTTCCATTCCTTTCGCCATTCCTTTCGCCATTCCTTTCGCCATTCCTTTCGCCATTCCTTTCGCCATTCCTTCTTCCCAGCCTTGTTCAATGGCATAACGATAGCCAGCCTCGAGATCTCTGAGCCTGTCGAGTGATTGACTATATAGAACCTTATCCGATTGATTCAGTCTGTTACAGCGGGCTGCCTCGAATAAGTCAGTATATCTCCCTTCTCTATATGCTAATGATGAGTTATCCATTTTATCCATATTTTTAATAAGAAATAACAATTCTTCTATCTCAGTTTTGCAGTCTTTCCATTTTTTTGGAACCTCTTTTAAAGAACAGAGAAAAATATGTATTTTTTCAGTCAGAGGTTCCTTTGATTCCCGGTCTATGAGCATAACATCACGTACAATTTTCGGTCTGAGATGACTAAAATTGAAATCAGTGATCGCAATTCCGAAAACAGGTTCAAGTTCATAGTCCCACCCTGACTTACCCTGTTCACTAATTAGTTTGGATACATAGAACACCATGCGCTCCTCAAAAGGGGGAACATATATGTTTTGCATTTCGAGTATAAAATGATGCTCTCTATTGTCATTTTTATTCTCATTCTTCTTCTGATAAGCAGGGAAAAATGAAGACTCACTTTTGGGTGTAAGAGTAGTGCAATAGACATCATACACGATTCTCTTTCCTTTCTCTTCTGATGGCAGAACTTCCTTGTCATGATAGGCTATGTCCTTAACTATAAGTTTACCCTCAAACAAGGCATTTAGGAAACGTATCATGATCTTCTTATTACGTTCAGAGCCGAAGACGTATTTGAAGCCGAAGTCCGTCTGAAGATTGAGATATGGGGTATTTATCTTTGCCATAAATTTTTATTGCTAAATTAGTAAAAATGATTTAGATTACCAAATTCAAAATAAAAATGTCGGAGTAAAAATATTATTAGGTGTAAATATAAAATCCTCCTAAAAGACAGTTGCCTTCAGGAGGATTTATGTAAGAAGAATAATGATTCTTTTTTAGAGATGCAGAAAAATATCTTCAAACCAGATTATCGCCATGCCTGCGAGGTAGCCGGAAAAGGCAAGAAGTGTGATACGTTTGACATACCACATGAAAGGTATCTTCTCAATGCCCATAGCCACAACTCCGGCAGCCGAACCGATGATAAGCATGCTGCCACCGACACCGGCACAGAATGTCAACAGATGCCAGAACAAACCGTCTTCTATGAATAGAGCGGTATAGGCAGGATCTGTAGATGCGGCTATCATTGCATCATTAGCTACAGGATACATTTCCATGCAAGCAGCCACCAGAGGCACATTGTCAACTATGGATGAAAGAACACCAATGATACCGTTGATGATATAGACATTATGGAATGTCTCATTCAGCCAAGCTGCCAACTCACCTAAAATTCCGGCTTGACTGAGGGCTGCCACTGCCATAAGGATACCAAGAAAGAAAAGAATGGTCGGCATATCAATTTTTCCGATCACCTGAGACACTCTTCCTTCAATTTTTCCATCAAGATGATAATGGCGTACAAGAAGTTCTGTCAGGAGCCATAATGCACCTAAAGAAAGGAGAATACCCATATATGGGGCAAGATGAGTGGTAGCTTTGAAAACAGGAACGAATAACAGACCTGCTATGCCACAAATCAGAATCAGCACTGAGAGATTCGGATGATGTTCATACAGACGATATCCCTTGCGTTGATCATTCTCATTCAGAGGTTCGACTGCCACAGCCGGAACTAAATGGCTTGCAATAAACACAGGCACTACAACTGAAACAAGGGAGGGTACAAGCAGATTTACTATCAGATCGACAGAAGAGACATAATTCTTCATCCAGAGCATGATAGTGGTGATATCACCGATTGGGGACCACGCACCGCCGGCATTTGCCGCAAGAACAATCACACAAGCAAAAATCCAGCGTTCTTTCTGATCGGTAAGCATTCTGCGCAGCATCATTACCATAATAATTGTAGTAGTCATGTTGTCAAGTACGGCAGACATGAAGAAAGCCACGATTGAAAGAATCCACATTAATTTACGCTTATTAGAAGCATGGATTTTTTCAACCATCATGTGGAAGCCCCCATATCGGTCAATGAGTTCGACAATCGTCATTGCTCCGATGAGGAAGACAACAATTTCACATGTGTCTCCAAGAGCAATCACCATTTCATGAGTGATGTTCGGGTCGTGGCTGCATACGGCATAAATTGCCCATAGAAGCCCACACATAATTAGAGCAAATGTAGCTTTGTTTACATGAAGCACATGCTCAGAGGCTATCAGCAGATAGCCGACGATGAAAATTACGAGAAGTGTTGCAATCATGATGAGTAGTTTATAGATTTAAGTTGATTGTTTCTATTGTTAAGTCCGGACTTTGAAAATGAATTGTTTTAAGAAGAAATATTTTCTTTTAATCCGGATGCCACGATATATAAGGGTCTATACGTGAGAGTGGTAGGAATTTTTCTCAGAATTTCAGTGAAAGAAAGAGGCGAAGAGGTCTCGCCTGCGACTCCTGTATTCCTTAAGTGAAGGAGAGTTTCCCTTGAAGAATCAAAATTCATTTCTATGGTCATTTCTTCCATAAAAATATTCTTAAACAAAGGGTGAAGCATTTCTTCCACACTTTTACGCGGGGGATAAAACATGCTGAAAGGATTGACTTCAGAAAGTTCGTTGACGTTATCAGGCAAGAAAGTCGACACAGCCAGAACTCCGTCTCGTTTCATTAATTTTGAGACATTCCTGAAGAAACGTCCCGGGTTTGCAAACCATTGAATAGCAGATGCAGCCACAACCACATCATATTTTTCACGGGCTGACAAGCTTTCATTTTCTGCCCATTCCTCGGCGTCTCCGGCAATATATTTCTCACAGGGTGCAAGATTGAACACAGGGAGAGGGTAGAGGTCAATATAAGTGGAGCGGACCGGCTTAAAGCGTTCCGCAAATAATTTTGTAAAAATCCCTGTTCCGCAACCAATCTCCAGCACATTCTCTGACTTAAGATTGGGGAATTTTGCTGCAATAAGTTCTACAAGTCTTGTCGCTATGAAACGTTGGGCATGCGCATTGGAATCATAGGTCGGCACAGCGCGCCGGAATCTCAAAGAGACCTTTTCTTTTGAAGGCACTATAGTCTTTATCAGATTCTCAAGATTGATGAAATGAGAATCTTTCAGAAAAACAATTTCCGGAAAAGAACTATGATTCATCCAGGCTTTCTTCTGGTTCCGACTGGGGAAGATTAAATCATTTCCGGAAATATATACCCGATTCCATCTCGAAGCCATTGAAGACTGAGTATTCTCTTTACTGTCCTGAAATACATAAGATAATTCCTTACTCAGGGAATCTTTTTCAAAGGGAGGAAATTTGTGTTTGATTTCTGCATAGTGAGATCCGCTCATACGTTTACGAAACTTCAGCAAATTTTTCTCCGAGAGTGAATCAAGTGTCCCCTTAAATATTGAAGTCGGAATCCCTAAATTATCGTTTACGGGAAATTCGGTTCCATTAATTGCAATAGCTGTCGTTATTTTTGCAAACGGGAGAGTGCGGGCAGCCGCATATACTCCTAACGACCATGCAAATAAGACAATCGTATGATAATCATTAAGCAATTCATCAGGAAAAACGAAATCTGAGTAACCCCAAGCCACTAATATATTCCATCCTTCTACCTTAATATCTGAGTAAAAGGAAGCATCAGTTGACCATCCTCCAAAAATCAGGATTAGTCGCTTATTATCGGTTTTATGAGTAAACTCATATTTCATGACGGATAAGTATATATAACGATCGAAGTCGACAAGATAATACTAATTATGATAAAGACTCTTCAGTATTTGAAACACAGGCATAAGTTTTTCCTTGTCAATATCACAAGAAAGAGAGAAACGTAAACGTTCCCCACCCGGTGGCACCGTAGGACGGCGAATCGGCAAGGCTATAATCCCGTTTTCACGTAGTTTATCGGCTGTTTCTATTGCTTTTGCAGCATTGCCTGTCATTAAAGGAATGATCTGAGAAGTTGAATGAGAGAGTTGTCCGGTTGAAACGAGAAGCATTTCTCTGAACCAATCTGAAAGTTCTTTCAAATATTCCCTTTCTTTTTTCATAGTTACAATTTGCTCCAACATTATCCGGCTCCATAAAATGTTAACAGGAGGTAAAGCCGTAGAGAAAATGAAAGAGCGGGCAGTGTTGATGAGATACGTTTTCATCTCATTGTCGCAAATTGCAAAAGCTCCGACGGAAGCAGCTGCTTTTCCAAGAGTCCCGATGATTATATCGAAATCATTAATGGCGCTATATTCTTCTGCCAGCCCAAGTCCCTGCGCTCCTCTGACTCCTAAAGCATGCGCCTCATCAAGATAAAGCATCACATTGGGGAATGACTTTTTTAATTTGACCAGTTGATGTAAAGGAGCCTCATCTCCATCCATGCTGTAGATTGATTCCGTCACAATAATAATGCGGTCAAAATTTTGATATTCTTTTTCCAGAATATCATTTAGCTTGCGGATATTATTATGAGGAAAGCGTTTGAATGAAGCTGACCCAATTCTTAACCCGTCGATAACAGAAGCATGAATAAGTTTATCGCAGACAAATAAAGTGGAGGGTAAGGAAGATAATGCCCCAATTATTCCTACATTGGCATGATAACCTGAATTAAAGATAAGGGCAGCCCGTCCGTAATATTCAGTTAAGAGCTGTTCAAATTTAAAAAATTCAGACTGTCGGAAAGAGAGAAGGCGGGATGCAGAACTGGAAAATTGAAAATCTCCACATTGCTGACAAAAGATGCCATAAAACTCGTTTGCTCTTTTCCCAAGACCTAAATAATCGTTAGAAGTCAGATCAACACAGTCTCTGTCATCTGCCGAAGCAGACGTATAGGCAGGCAAACGGCGAAGTCTGGCTTCAGCCCTTAGATTGCTTAAAATATCTCTTATCTGTTGCATGGCAGTTCTTTCACTAATTTTACCAATGCCTTAGAAAGTTGCTCCACCTGACTGTCAGAGACTGCAAGATATGGAGGCATGATATAGGCATTGTGTCCGAAGGGTCTGATCCAGACTCCTTCCTTTACACATCTTTTCTGAAACTCCCCGCAATCAATATATTGCTCCACTTCAATCACTCCTATACCTCCCAGAATTCGGACATTTCTGACATGTGGAAATTTCTTCGCTTCGGGAAGGATACCGCTCATGATTTCTTCTATTCTCTTTATTCGCTGTTGCCAGGGAGATGCAAGAAGGAGTTTTGTAGATGCCAAGGCAACCGAGCAGGCAAGCGGATTTGCCATAAAAGTCGGACCATGCATCATTACTTTCGCATCGCTTGAGGAAATTTTATCGGCAACGGATGCTGATGTGGCAACAGCCGAAAATGTCATATATCCTCCGGTAAGCGCTTTCCCTATCAACATAATATCAGGTTCTACTCCGGCATGTTCCCAAGCGAAAAGCTTTCCAGTGCGTCCGAATCCGGTGGCTATTTCGTCAAAAATCAGGAGTATCCCTTTTTTTGTACATATTTCCCGAAGTTTCTTGAGATAATTGGGATGATAAAAACGCATTCCTCCCGCCCCTTGAACAATAGGCTCGAGGATGACGGCTGCAATCTCGTCGGCATGCTGCTCGATAATCGTCTGCATGGAATTAAAGTCAGCTTCGTCCCAGGAGTCGTTAAATCCGCATTCAGGGGCGTCTGCAAAATATCTTATCGGAAGAGCCGGACCGAAAGCTCCGTGCATGCCCGTCACTGGATCACATACTGACATTGCATTCCAGGTGTCGCCATGATAGCCGTTTCTGATAGTTACAAAGTTTGTGCGTTTTGGATTGTTTTGAGCCTGAACTGCCATTTTCATGGCAACTTCCGTTGCTACCGATCCTGAATCTGCATAGAAAATATGATTCATGGAGGGAGGCAAAATCTCCAATAAAAGTTTTCCGAGTTCTATCGCAGGCTTATGAGTGAGTCCGCCAAACATTACGTGGCTCATTTTTTTTACCTGTTTTGATATAGCCTCATTTAGAACGGGATGGTTATAGCCGTGGATAACACACCACCATGATGACATGCCGTCAATAATCCTTGTGCCGTCAGATAGCACTAATTCAGCCCCTTCCGCAGAGTCAACTACATAAGTCGGGAGGGGATCGTGTGTGGAAGTGTATGGATGCCAAAGATGCCGGCGATCGAAATCATCATGGAGAGAGACGGTGTGTTTCACTGTCATGGGTTTTTAGATTTGCAACTGCAAAATTACAAAACCCGCTTTGAAATATCAAGAGAATAATGTAGACTTATTTATTAAAAGTCAAAATCTTTGTCGGAGGTCGTTTGGCATTCCCAAAATATTCAGACAGGATCCACATCGTAATATATTACTGACGACTTGATGTCAGGATTTGAAGCCATCTGTGCCAAGACTGCTCTTAATATATCATCTGTATCTTATACACAACTCCTAGACCACCAGAAAAGAGGCAAACTCCTAAGCAGACTTCTGCGTGAAAAAAAAAAGGGCGGG
>JAIDPA010000080.1 GCA_029062985.1 Muribaculaceae bacterium | reverse complement strand
TGTTTAATCTTGTTGGAAGCAGAGGCATATTCATCTCCCCAGAATTTATTAATTATTTCTTCACGACCTTCAATCTCGATATTTTTTTCAGAAGAAATTATTTCATATAGTTCCTGAAAATTCCAGACTTTAATTCCAGCTGTGTTCGTAAGATAATCAAAGGCAAAATCTCTACTTTTACTGACATATTCTTTATAATCAAAAGGGAAAAGAATCACATTCTTATTCCGCATAAGGATGTAATCATAATATATGGAGGAATAATCTGTGATTAGGGTATCGGTAAAAGGTAGGATGGGATAAATATCAAGATTCTTATCAATAGTAATTATATTATTAAACTTTTCAAGATCAAGATTTCCAATACGTGTTGCCGGATGAAGCTTCAGGAGGAAAATAGAGTTATGCTTTTCCAGAATAGAATTTAACATTTCAAAGTCTATACCTGACTCTTTGATAAAATCATGCTGATCATCTCTGAAAGTCGGCATATAAATATATACTTTTGAAAAATTGCGTATTCTCGAAATTAGGTCAGCCATTTTCTCTGATTCATATTTAGAAATATGTTTGCAGATTTCTTCTTGACTTTGTGTGATAAAGTCACACCTCGGGTAACCTATTTTGAGCATTTGCTTATCCGACATATTGTAGCAATCTGCGAAATGTTTAGCCATCATATCAGAGGGTCCAATAAAATACGTCGGTTGATTATAGAAAAAAGGAGTCAGAATATGAGTAGATATGTCATGAGGATTATAAGTGGTGCTCTGCTTCCTTCCTAACTTTTTTAATCCGACGCCATGCCACATATTCATACGATATACATTCCCGCTTGTCCAATAATTTATATCGCTTATACTACTGGAATAAAAATAAGCACCGGCTGTTAACCCATGAAAAACTCCTGAGAGGCTCCATTTCGTATAAGCCTCCAATCCCTTAGCTCTTACTGTATCGCGTTCAGCTCTATTTTTAGCAATCCAGATAATCCTTACATTTTCAGGATTATTTTGAGATAAAAATAAAGCAAGATACTTAGAATTATCTCCCCAGCCTGTCTTATTACCTATCAACCATTTCTTTTTATTTCGTGGAGTAATAAAAGAAAAAGGTCGGATCATCCAGCCAAAGAAAACATCAGTAATTCTTTTTGTAATTTCTTTAAAATTACGGTTCTTAAGAGTCCATAGGATGAGATTAGATTTTGACATCAGGATTTTATGTTTTTGATCTTAACATCAACTACTTGTCCGGTAATGTTGGAAGTTAATACCTTAGCGCTAACTTCTGCAACTACTTCTGATTTAAGGAGAGTAGAATCGTCTTCAATGCCGAAATTCTTAATCCTCATAGGTGTCTTTGTACGTTCAGGATTTATGCAATTTACTTTTATTCCGAAAGGTATCCATTCCTCAGCAATTGCCTGAACAAAATTTACTGTCGCACATTTGGTTGATGAGTAAATGGTATAGTTCATTCTTCCTCTGGTATAACTGCTGGAAGTATAGAATAACAAAGCGCCTTTTGTTTCCTTAAGATACCGGAAGGATTCTTTTGCTACTATTACCATTCCACGGTAATTAATATTTATGGCTTCGTCAATTTGCTCATACGTCATCACCTCAAGAGGTTCTTTACATAGCACAGATGCCGTATCCACCACCATATCTATTCTTCCTTCCTCTTTGAAAACCTTTTCAAGAGTGCTTTTTACATCTTCTGCATTGGAAATATCAACGTTCCCCATTCTTCGGCTGAACCCATAAACCTTTGCTTTACAATTATGACATATATTCATCAGGTCTTTTCCTATGCCTGAAGAAGCACCGAAGATAACAATCACTTTATCCTTAAGTTTTTCTTGCTCAAGATTCGTGAGGTTATAACTATAAAAATCAGTAGAACGTAATTGGAAGAGTTTTTCAAGAAGATAGAAATCTTCTGTATAGGTCAGCTTCATATTTGCTTCCTCTCCGTTCACTACTACAACCTGCACTTCCGGAAGATATTTTACTACAACTCCACAATCGTCAGTCGTAACGAAATCGGGATCTGCTAATGCTTTTTGATATGCTTCCCTTATTGTAGAGAGTCTAAAAGCCTGTGGAGTCTGACCTCTTCGGAGCTGTTTACGTGGTGGAATATTTGTGATAATATCATCGGATGATACTTGAATAATTGTGTCAGCGGAGGGTATAGCCACATCTACCGCTTTATAATTGTCTAAAGCCTTTACGACATTAGAAATTATCATAGGATTGATGAGAGGTCGGACAGCGTCATGGAAGATGAGATTACAGTCCTCACCCTCCATAGAGTATGCTTCGATGGCTGAAAGCGAAGAATGGTGACGCTCAGCCCCACCATTCAGGATCTTTTTAACTTTCCTATAATTATTTTTAAGTATATAAGATGAAATTTTTTGATGGTATGCGTCATTAGCTACCACTGCTATTTCGTCAATTTCAGGATGATTTTCAAATGCTGTAAGAGTATGCTCGATAACGGACATACCAGCAACTTTGAGGAATTGCTTAGGTACGCCGGCATTAAGCCTGCTGCCTATTCCTCCAGCAAGGATAACTGCAACATTCTTCATATTTTAGTTGACTAAATATTTCTTGTATTTATATATACTGGAAATGTATTCCCATTCTTTTTTGAATGAGGATAACCTAAGAAGTATCGGTAGCTTAAGTAAGAGGTATATAAATTGGAATAACCTGAATTTGAAGGAGCCTGTATTCTTCCTTATACAATACATTAAAGAGGCTGTATTATAAACTCTTGCAAATTGTGATGTGGAACTCGATTTTACAAAATGTATAATATCCGGACCTGGAATAATGTAATTTTGAAATCCTTCGTCTGTGAGACGTTTACACAGCTCTACATCTTCAAAATACATAAAAATATTTGGATCAAACCCTCCGATTGAATGGAACAACTGTTTCCTTATGAATAAATCAGCTCCAATCACATAATCTACTTTTTGAGGTTTCTCTTCGCAGGGAACTTCGTATTTAGTAGAAGTTATCCTTAGAATGCCTCTTAATGCGATTTTTAAATATTTTTTTATGCTATATGTTTTGCCACCGCTAAGAGTGTATTTACCTTCCCCATCATGAAGATAACTGCCAATGGCTCCAACGTTTGAATTAGATTCATAAAATTTTATAAACCACTCCAGAGGATTATTTTTTACAATTGTATCAGAATTCAATAAAAATAAGAATTTTCCTTGAGCATACTCAGCTCCTAAATTATTTGCTCTTCCAAATCCTAAATTTTCATGCGATTCAATTAGTACTATAGTATTATATTTTTCTCTTATTTTTGTGATTGAGTTATCTTCTGAATTATTATCGACCACTACTATTTCATAAGGAATATTCCTGACATTTTGAATAATTGATTCTATACAGTTATTCGTTAAGTCAGGTGTCTTATAGTTGATTATAATGAAAGAAACAATGATAGATGAGTTTTCCAAAACAGACTGATAATTATGACACACGACAGTTATTATTGAATTTTAATGAAAAGTGAGTGAA
>JAIDPA010000008.1 GCA_029062985.1 Muribaculaceae bacterium | reverse complement strand
ATTCAGAATCCACTACGATGACACCTGTATCGCACACACCAAGTGCTGTATATGAGTTTCCTACGAAATCATCTGCTCCGGGGCAATCGATAACGTTGAGTTTCTTTCCGTTGAATTCAGCATTGAAAACTGTAGAAAAGACTGAATAGCCATATTCTTTTTCAACCGGGAAATAGTCGGAGACAGTATTGCCTCCCTGGATTGTACCTCTGCGTTTTATCACTCCACACTCGAAGAGCATAGACTCAGCGAGCGTGGTTTTACCCGAGCCCTTAGAACCAATCAGGGCAATATTTTTGATTTCGTTGGTTTTGTAAATCTTCATCGGTTATGATTTTAAGTGTTATGATTATTCGCAATATTTTGTAAAGCGGGTGCAATTTAGCAAATATTTTTGTAATTTTGGCATAAATTTTATATGTTAAATAACATAAATTTTAAATTTATATGGCTTCCGTTTGTCTCTTTCTTTCGGTTATTAAACCGGAAAGATAGGAGATTTAATCCGTAAACCTCAATTATTCATAATGTTATCATCAGGAATATATATCCACATCCCCTTCTGCAGAAAGAAATGCCTTTATTGTGATTTCTTTAGTGCGGGAAGTGTGAATGCCGACTGGGAAAATCTCATCGACTCTTTGAAAAGGGAATTCTTATTGAGGATGGATGAATTGACTTCTCCTCCCGACACCTTATATATAGGGGGAGGAACACCTTCCCTGATTCCGAAAGAATACTTTGAGCAACTCGCAGAAGAGATAATGACCCGTTATAAGGATTCCATAAAAGAATTTACGATAGAAGTGAATCCCGACGATGTGAATGAGGAGATGTGCCGCATCTGGAAAAAATGTGGAGTGACAAGAATAAGTATGGGGATTCAATCGTTTGATGATGATGAATTGCGGAAGATTGGAAGAAGACATGACTCAGCAAAAGCCATAGAGGCGTATAAAATTTTGAGACGTTATTTTGATAATATTTCAATAGATCTTATGTTTGGGTTACCCGGTCAGACTATCAATTCCTGGGAGGAGACAATTTACTCTGCTTTACGGCTCAAGCCTCAGCATCTGTCGGCTTATACTCTGATGTTTGAGGAGAAGACTCCCATGACCATATTAAGGAATACTGGCAGAATGTCGTTTCCTTCGGATGAAGAAAATGAAGAGATGTGGCGGAGGCTTTCAGCAATTCTTCTAAAAGAGGGATATATCCAATACGAAATCTCTAATTATTCAAAGCCGGGATATGAATCACACCATAACGGAAAATACTGGAATCAGTCGCCTTATCTTGGAATAGGACCTTCAGCACATTCATACGACGGAGAGAAAACCAGACGCAGTAATCCGGCTGAGTTGAGAAAATATCTTTCCTTTTACTCTGACATGAATGGAGCGACACCATTTTATAGAGAGGAAATACTCACAGAGGAAGAACTTCGGGAAGAATTTATACTGACGAGAATGCGCACGCGTTTTGGTATAAACTTTAAGGAATATAGAGATAGATTCGGAGAAAAGGCACTGTCAGTATTAAAGCAAAATATCCGCCAAATTAACAGAAATCTTATAATTCTAAATGAAGAAAACATAAGAGTTAACTATGATAATTCAAAAGAAAACTTAGGAAAAAAGATAAGACAAAGT
>JAIDPA010000079.1 GCA_029062985.1 Muribaculaceae bacterium | reverse complement strand
AACGGAATGTATCTGACGATTTCTTCACTGGGGTGTAAAAATCTTGATATTGCTCTTCCATGTGACTCTGTTATCTACCTTGAAAATTCAAATGAGTTATCAGAGGTTGTTGTGCGTGGAAGCAAGAAGTATGTAAAAGGAACGTCAAGAGGATTGCAGATCTCAATGGAGGATAATCCTGTCTCAAAACTCGGGAATGCTATGGACGCGATAAAACAACTTCCGATGATAGACTCCTCCAATGGTGGGATTTCGGTTTTCGGTCACGGTACGCCTATCATTTATGTAAACAATCGACTGGTCAGGTCAATGAGTGAGTTATCTACTCTATCAGCAGAGGATATATCCAATGTGGAAATTATAACAAATCCTCCGTCTAAATATGGAGCAGATGTTTCGTCTGTAATTCTTATTAGGACGAAAAAACTAAATGAGGGAATTCATACTGTAGCAGCTGGTAATATTTCTGCCAGTGAGGAATGGTCTGAATCCGCAGAAGTGTCCTTGAACTATCATACCGAGGGTGGCTTGACTTTCTTTGGTGATTTCTCTTATGGGTTTTCCAACTTCAAACAGAACAGGCATTATTCAGAATTGTTTTTCTCTGAAAATACTACTAACCCAGCATATTATACGGATACTTATGCCAAAGCACGAAGCAGAAGCCAGTCACTTATGGCTGATGGTGGTCTGAACTATGATTTCGGGAAAAATTCTGTTGGATTCAAATATACCTTCCACCGTACTCCAAAAAGTCATTATACAGGCCTTGCTGAATCAACAACCGATTACAGGCAAACTGAAGATGTGATAGCTTCCTTAAGCAAACTATATAGGCAGTCTTCCATGCACCATATAAATACATTCGGCAACTTTGTCCTTCTCGGAGAGATTGGGTTGAGAATTGATGCAGACTATGTCAAATCATTGAACAGTTCTAATTCTAAAGTCGATGAAAATGAATCGGAAAATGTGGTGGTAAATTCCAATGCCAGCAATGGAAATTTGTGGTCTGGAAAACTGGTGCTATCGAAAAATATCCACAACATGGAATTAGAAGCAGGCACTGATGTCTCATATACTTACAACTCTCAGGATTATGTGGGCAGATCAACTGCCAATCCGGATTTCATCAAGCCTGAAAATGATAACGTAAAGCAAAATCTTTATGCAGGATTCATAAGTTTCGATTGGAACCCAAACAAAAAATGGAACCTGTATGGAGGATTAAGGCTTGAATCAACAAAAACAGATTTTAGACAGAACAATATTTATCAAGAAAGTTTGTCAAAGTCATATACTGATTTGTTGCCAAATCTTGGAGTTTCGTTTAAATCGCCAGTTCAAATGACCCTTTATTACAGAGCTTCCATATCCCGTCCGGGATATCAGTCTTTGGATAACACATTAGTTTATGTGACCCCAACACTTTGGGAAACAGGAAATTCTGAACTCCGCTCAACCCTCCGTCATAAAATAGGTTTCAATTTATATTATAAGAAATTTATACTTCAAGGCTCTTTCACAAGGAGCAAACGTAACGTTGCTTACATATACAAACATGACAGTAATGACGGTATAAATCTGAACCAGCCAATTAATCTACCTGATTATTATTCACTTCAAATCGTAGCTATTCAACGGTTCGATTTTAGCTTCTGGAATCCTACTCTCCAAGGCGTATTATATGTCCAAAATTTGCAATATGGTATACCATTAAGAAAGTATAATAAACCATTATTTACACTTTCTATGAATAATCGTTTTGATATTCCCGGAGGTTTCTATGGCTATCTCAATATATTTGCCCTTGGGACCGGCAATCAGGATGTAGTTTACAGTAACGGTTCATGGCAAGCGTCATTGACACTGAATAAATCGTGGAAAAACTGGACTTTTACACTCTCGGCAAATGATATATTCAATACATGGCGACAGAAATTTGACACAGTTACTAATACCGTTGATTATTCCTCAGACATCAAAGGAGGATCACGATCGATCTCTCTTAGTATACGCTATACATTGAATGCAGCGAAAGGTAAATATAAGGGTAAAATATCACGTCAAGATGAAATTGAAAGATTATGACAATTAACCAAATGCAGATAATCATATTACAAGGTGTAATCCTGCAATATTCAGATAGATATTGCCGCTATTGAAGATTCGGAGGTAATCGTAAAACCGACATAGTTCATGCGAAAAACTAAACTGCTATTATGGCCTTAACTCTCACATTGCAATAATTTTATTATTTTTGCATTATGAAACGCCTTAAACTTTTAACCACTCTTTCGTTATTTCTTACCGCTATCTCGGTAGGTGTGGCTTCTTTTAATCTGTTTAAACTTTATTCTTACGAAAAAGAAAATACGCTTAAAACAGTAAAAGAATGCGCGGAAAACGCCATACTGCTTGAGATGATAGGCAGAATGGAAAAAAGTGAAGGCGCTTCTCAATCCTTTATAAGACTTAATGCCTTTCTTGAATTTGCACAGCAAAAAGATGGCAGAATAGCAAAGGCTGACAGCCTTCGGACATCCCTCGCAAGCATATTGTCTTTCGGTCTTGACTTCCCGGATAATAAATCCAAAACTGATTTAAATGCCCTGGATAGTATATTCAGAGAGGAGCTTGCCAGACATAATCTCTATCCAAAGTTTTCTTCAATTTTGCCGATAGGCACTTCTCTGCCTAATAATGCCGAATTGTGGGAAACCCAATATAGTCAAAGTCCTTCAGGCGACCCGATATTTGACATATATGTGTCTCAGATGCCGGGTAAAGTACTTTCTCGTATGTGGGGAATAATCATACCTTTTAGTGCAGTCATTGTCTTGTTTTCATTTCTTTCGTTTTATCTTATCAGGACGATTAGCAAAATGAGGACGATGGAACAGATGAAGGATGACTTCGCCCATAATATGACTCATGAGCTGAAAACCCCTGTCGCAGTGGCTTATTCCGCGGCAGATTCAATGCTGAGATATTACGACCAGAGCGACGAAATCCGCAACCGACAATTCTTAAAAATCATTATGCAGCGGCTGAGCCATTTGTCGGGGATGATTGAGAATATTCTTTCAATGAGCATGGAGCGTTTCAAAACAATGAAACTCAACATCGAACGCATTAAACTCAAGCCACTTGCAGAAGAAGCAGCCGGAATGATTGAGCTGAAAGCCACTAAACCCGTAAAAATTAAAATTGATATTCCGGAAAATCTTTCAATCCCGGCAGATTCTTTGCATCTCGGCAATGTCCTGTCTAATCTTCTGGACAACGCCGTAAAATATTCAGGAGAATCTTTAGAAATAAATATT
Source organism: Muribaculaceae bacterium (assembly GCA_029062985.1). Classification (GTDB taxonomy): domain Bacteria; phylum Bacteroidota; class Bacteroidia; order Bacteroidales; family Muribaculaceae; genus Lepagella. The sequence continues at coordinate 13,738 of JAIDPA010000079.1, read as the reverse complement.
AAAGCAGACAGTAGCATAATTGAAGTCACCGACAATGGTATCGGAATCAAAAAGGAGGATATTCCTTTCATATTTGATAAGTTCTATCGTGTTTCGTCGGGCGACCGCTATGAAGCACCCGGATATGGACTTGGGCTTTTCTATGTGAAGCAGATTGTCGAGATGCACGGCTGGAGGATAGACGTGGCAAGCAAAACGGGACAGGGAACAAAATTCACCATAAAATACAGAAGCAATGAGGAAAGATAAAATATTGCTTGTTGAAGACGATTCTACTCTTTCATTTATAGTTCATGATGCTCTGACTCGTGAAGGCTTTGATGTAGTGTGCGCCTCTAATGGGGAAACCGGACTAAAAATGTTTAAGGAATCAGAACCCGATATCATTGTTGCTGACGTTATGATGCCTAAGATGGACGGATTCGAAATGATAAGGCATATACGCCTGTCAGCTCCCGGGGTGCCTGTATTGTTTCTGACTGCACGTACCGCACTGGAGGATGTGGTGAAAGGGTTCGAAATTGGTGCTAATGATTATCTACGAAAACCATTCCAGATTCTTGAACTGGTGGTCCGCATAAAAGCTATATTGAAACGCAACTGCAATAAAGCAGTAGAAGATACTATTCTCACAATATGCGGATGCACACTTGACTTTGCTACTCAACGGCTGACTATTGGAAAAGAAAGTATCGAACTTACGCATACGGAAGCTATTATCATTGATGAATTGTTTCGTCACGCGAATGAAGTGGTCGAAGCTAAAACATTAATGTATCGTATATGGCAGAACGATGACTACTCTAATTTAAACCGTCTGCATGGTTTTATCTATAAGATAAGGAAGTATATCTCGAAATCAGATAATCTCGAACTTCTGAATGCCAGAGGAATCGGATATAAATTGGCTACCACAAAGAAAACCTGAAAAGATAAAAACCTCACCTTAAAATTTCATTGTAAGGAATATTTGAAAACAACTTAAACATATCTGATGTTAAAACTAAAAAATCAAAAATCAAAAAGATGAAGAATTTTAAACCTAAACCATGGCTTCTTACTCAGCCTGTGTTAATTATCGGCACTTATAATGAGGACGGTACCCCTAACGCCATGAATGCTGCATGGGCAGGACAATGGGATATGCATGACATTATGATTTCAATGGGTTCGCACGCCACAACTGATAACCTTAACAGAACCGGAGTGTTTACTGTAGCATTCGCAACAAAAGAGACTCTCGTGGCAGCGGATTATGTCGGAATCGTCAGCGGTCGAAAAGAGACTGACAAAATTTCTCATACGGGCTGGAAAAGCGTAAAAGGAGAGTTTGTGGACGCCCCTGTTTTTGACTGTTTCCCTATGACCATGGAATGCAGAATAAAGGAAAAACTCTATCCCTCCCCTACCGGTTATTATATCATTGCTGAAATCCTGAATATCACAGTCAAAGATGAATATTTGGCTTCCGATGGAAAACCGGATGTTGAAAAGATGAATCTAATTTCTTTTGATCCGATTCATAATAATTATCTTTTATTGGGAGAAAAGGTTGGTAATGCGTTCAGTGATGGTCAAAAGCTAAAATAAGATGATAACGTTCGATGAATTAAGGCAACTGATTATAGAAGACAGAACGGTAAGACGTTTTGATGAGAACAGAAAAATAGAAGATAACCACCTTCGTTCACTTATCGAACTTACCCGTTACTGTCATTCCGGCAGAAATGCCCAGCCTTTGAAGTATTTGCTCGTAAATTCAGAAGAGTATTGTCAGAAAATATATCCTCTGCTGAAATGGGCAGGATATTTTAAAGACTGGGACGGACCGGAGCCCGGCGAACGCCCTTCCGCATACATCATCCAATGTCTTGACTCCCATTACGGCAAAGATTGTCTTTGTGACGATGGTCTGCAGCTTGAGGCAATTTCTCTCGGAATGAAAACCTTCGGTTTAAGTGGATGTATAATAAAAGCATTCAATCAGCCGGCTCTTAAGGAGGTTTTAAGCATCGATGAAAGATACATCCCCCGATATGTATTTGCTTTAGGTTATCCTTTGGAGACTGTAGTCATTGAGGATATGGATGGAAACGAGAATGCTGATTTCAAATATTTCCGAACACCCGACGGTGTCCATCATGTCCCGAAACGTCGTCTGAATGAACTTATTATTGGAATGTTGTAAATAAATAAGGAAGCCAACTATCAATTGCTTAGTTGGCTTCCTTATTTTAAAATTAATGTCTGAGGCTTACTAATTGAAAGGTGTTGTCTGCTATTTTCGACAACTTAATTTCCGAATAGTATTCTGCTGCTTCAATTTCTCCGGAAAATTTATCCATTCCAAGCAGAGTCAGGACATTATCTGAAAGAATCCCTCTTAAATAGAAAAGAGAAAATTCTTTATTTTCCTTATCTTCAGAGATAATTAATTTTCTGCAAAGAAATCTTATGTTCTTACCTCCTTTTTTGTCTGCAACAGAATAATCTAAGTCCTCGGTTTCCATTTCAGTTCTCCATTATCATTAGCGGCATTCTGAAGATGCTCTCCGCCGGGTTTTCTCCGTTCTTTCGCAGGTTTGATTGCAGAAGGCAGACTTTCAGAGGAAGCTTCATTTTGACTAACGGAAACAGACTGAATGCCCGCATCATTCACACTATCCTTCTTTTCAGTTTTCTTATCATCAAGAAGATTCCTTCTGCGTTGTAACGAGTAGCGCTTTTGTCCTCGGCTGCCTTTATATTCGAGACTATCGAACGGGAGTCGTTCAAGGCGTATGCTGTCTGCAAACAATGGAAGTATATTTCTCTCCTTGACTCTAATCCAGCCGTAGATTCTTTTGACCACTTTTGCTGTATCGGTCTGAAGGAGGAGCTCAGTTCCCTTATTTGATGTGCGGTTGAACATCGATGTCTCTCCTGAGCCGTCTTCATATTCCACCCCGAGGACAGCCGAAAGATCGGCATGTTCTGAAAGATGCATATTCCATTTGAGACGTTCTCCCTTTTCCAGCTCCGGGTAAGGAATGCTTATGATCCAGCCGTCAGAATTAGCCAAGGGAGAAATAACTCCGTTTTTGCCAAATTCCCATAAATTGAACCCATCATTACCGCTATTATCTTTCTGCTCCTCTTTCATTAGACGTTTTCTTCGCTTAATGAGTTCTTTATCCACTTTCGCATACAGCTCCACATATTCGTCCAAGTTTCTTCCATACCAAGACAAAGTTGTGTCGAGCTGCTCCTGTGTGACTCCATGGGATGCTAAGACGGAACGTGCAAGGGCATATCTTTCTTTATCAGATTCGCTGCTGTAGCTCTGCATATTTGAATAAGCCTCTGCAATCTGCAGGTCAGCCATGAGATTGATCATCTCCTTTTCGTCAAGAATCTCTTTCGGACGATTTGAACAGCTGACTCCGCAAAATGCTGAAACCAACAGCAACATTTCTGCTAATTTCTTGAGAAATATGTCATTTCTTATTACCATTGACCGACTCAGTTCCTGCTTCTGCTTCTTTTCCGCTTATAAGATGGAAAGCCTTGGAAGCATCAGTTGAATAGAAAAACAGGAGTAATCCCACACCGACACATATAGAAGCATCCGCTATGTTGAAAATAAACTGAAAAAATTCAAAATAATTACCGCCTATTCCGGGCACCCAGTCAGGCCAATAGAATGAGAAAAGAGGGAAATACATCATATCGACAACTCTCCCTTCAAACCAGCCGGCATACCCCCCGTCAGGAGGAAACGCTCGGGCTATCTCGGGAGGCATCGGATTATTAAAGATTTTTCCGTAGAAGACACAATCGAATATGTTGCCTGCTGCTCCTGCAATTATGAGAGCTACAGCAACAAAAAAGCCTAAACGTAATCCGTCTGCCCTTCTTATTTTAGCTACAAACCATATAAAAGCAGCCACAGCAGCTATTCTGCCCACTGTAAGGACAATTTTATTCCATAGCTCCAAGCCGAATGCCATTCCGTTATTCTCAATGAATTTTAAATGCCACCAGCTTGTTATAGGAAGGTCTTCACCCATATAAAAATTCGTCTTGACCCAGACTTTCATTATCTGGTCAGCGAGCACTACGGCTATGCTGATAGCCAATACGAGATAGATACGTTTAGCGGCGACACCACTCTGTGATGTCGCCGTTGACGATATTTGATTATTGGTTGCCAATATTCTAAAGATTACTTTTGATCAATTTTTATTAACTCTGGCATTAGCCTTCAGTCCGTCAATATCAAGCTCTATGACATCTTCCCCTTCAAGGTTTTCCTTCAAAATTAAATTATCTGCCAAAACCTGTGAAGTTATATAGTCGCCGTATGCATCAACAGTTTCTCTTATTTCAGGAATGTCTGACAACTCAACATTGACCTTATCCGTGATTTCAAAATCTTTCCCCTTACGAATATTCTGGATACGATTTATCAATTCACGAGCCATTCCTTCATTTTTAAGCTCCGGAGTGACTGTCACATCGAGTGCCACCGTTATATTGCCGTCGTTAGCCACAAGCCATCCCGGGATATCCTCAGGAATAACCTCAACATCTTCTAAAGTTATGACGGGAGAACCGGGAATTGCTTCAAAACAGAATTTTCCCTCTTTCTCTAATTGAGAAATTTCATGCTGCGACATCTCGCTTATAGATTTGCCAAGCTGCTTCATCACCTTTCCGAATTTCGGACCGAGTTTCTTGAAATCAGCTTTAACTCTTTTCACGAGTCCGCTTTCCTCATTATCGACAATCTTAATTTCCTTAACATTGACTTCGGCACGGATGAGATTCTCAAGTGCTTCTACAGCCTTGCGCTGTTTATCATCAACTACGGGCACAAGCAATGTCTGCAGAGGCTGACGCACTTTCAGATTTACTTTCCTTCTGAGAGCAAGCACATTTGAAGTAATCACCTGAGCGAGTTTCATTCTTTCTTCCAAATCTCTGTCAATCAAATCGGAATCAGCAACCGGGAAATCAGCGGTGTGTACTGAAGCATACCCATCACCTTCGAGCGAAGGAGTCACCAAATCAGAATAGAGACGGTCAGAATAGAAGGGAGCAAAAGGAGCCATCAACAATGCAACAGTTTTCAAAGAAGCATAAAGAGTCTGATAAGCTGAAAGTTTATCATCATCCATCTCTCCGGCCCAGAAACGACGCCTGTTGAGACGTACATACCAGTTACTGAGGTTATCATTAACGAATTCCTCTATCGCACGGGCTGCTTTAGTAGGTTCGTAATCATCAAGAGCCTCTGTCACTTCCTTTACCAAAGTGTTCAGAAGAGAAAGAATCCAACGGTCAATCTCCGGACGCTTTTCAGGTGCGACCGCCGGCTCTGCACCTGTGAAACCATCCACATTTGCATATAACGCAAAGAATTTATACGTGTTATAGAGAGTTGCAAAAAGTTTTCTGCTTACCTCTGCCACACCCATCTCATCATATTTAAGATTATCCCAAGGAGCGGAATTGGAAATCATATACCAACGGACCGGATCGCTTCCGAATCTTTCAATATTATTGAAAGGATCAATAGCGTTTCCAAGTCGTTTTGACATTTTATTACCATTCTTATCAAGCACCAGACCATTGGAAATGACAGCCTTATATGCAACGTTGTTGAAGATCATGCCCGCTATTGCATGAAGAGTGAAAAACCATCCTCTCGTCTGGTCGACACCTTCTGCTATGAAGTCTGCAGGATAAACTTCTCTGTTATCAAGAAGTTCTTTATTTTCAAACGGGTAATGAATCTGTGCATACGGCATTGATCCGGAATCAAACCATACGTCGATCAGGTCAAGTTCTCTTTTCATCGGCTTACCCGATTCAGACACCAGGACAATATCATCAACGTATGGGCGATGAAGATCAATACGGTCATAATTTTCCTGAGAGTAGTCGCCGGGAACAAATCCTTTATCCTTCAGAGGATTTGAAGGCATTACACCTGCAGCTACCGCCTTTTCTATTTCATTGAAAAGTTGATCGTACGAACCAATACAGATCTCTTCCTTACCGTCCTCAGAACGCCATACGGGAAGAGGGGTACCCCAATAGCGACTTCGTGAAAGATTCCAGTCCTGAAGGTTTTCAAGCCATTTTCCGAATCTTCCGCTTCCTGTCGATGCCGGCTTCCATTTGATTTCCTCATTTAATTTCATCAGACGCTCTCTCGCAGCGGTAGAGCGTATAAACCAGCTGTCGAGTGGATAATACAACACAGGTTTATCTGTTCGCCAGCAATGAGGATAGTTGTGGACATGCTTTTCAATTTTGAACGCCTCCCCCCTTTTCTTCATCTCCATGCAAAGCACGACATTAAGGTCTTCAGCCTGAGAGGCCGCCTTTTCGTCATACTTGCCATCGGGATTAAATTTGGGATCGTATGCGTTCTTTACATAATCACCTGCATGTCGGCTATATTCTTCTACGTTAACACATTGCTCTACAAATACCGGAGCCAATTCATCTATAGGATAATACTTACCGGTGAAATCAACCATCGGACGTGTTTCTCCCTTAAGATTTATCATAAACACCGGCGGAACACCGGCGGCTTTAGCTACTTTAGCGTCGTCAGCACCAAATGTTGGTGCTATATGAACTATGCCTGTACCATCATCAGTAGTCACATAGTCACCGGGAATTACCCTGAAAGCTTCCTGCCCTATTCTGACGAAACGGTCATTTCCATATTGGAAAATATTCTCAGGATTTTCAGATGCAAATTTCTTTACATAATCCGCACTGTTATCATCAAGCTTCTCAACCGGTTCAACCCATGGCATCAGCTGATGATAGTGCATTCCGACTAATTCTGAACCTTTCCATTTCCCAACTACCTTATAAGGAATAATCTTATCGCCGGCTTTATAATCCTCAAGCGGTAACTCTGCCCCTTCTGCCTTAAAATATGCCTTTAAAAGTACTTCCGCAAGTATCACGGTTATCTTTTCGGCTGTATAAGGATTATAGGTCTGCACTGCCACATAATCAAAAGAGGGACCGACACAAAGAGCTGTATTGGAGGGAAGGGTCCAGGGTGTAGTAGTCCACGCCATGAAATAAGGTTTTCCCCAGCCTTCCATCTCCGGTTTAGGATCCTTTATTGAAAACAAGGCGGTCGCTGTCGTATCCTTTACATCTCTGTAACACCCCGGCTGATTCAATTCATGTGTGCTTAATCCTGTGCCGGCTGCCGGAGAATAAGGCTGAATAGTATAACCTTTGAAAAGGTATCCTTTGTCGTACAGCTGACTGAGGAGCCACCAGACACTTTCGATGTATTTATTATCATAAGTGATATAAGGATGCTCGAGATCAACCCAATAACCCATCTTGTGAGTCAGATCAGTCCACTCTTTAGTGTACTTCATGACCTCACGTCGGCATGCAGCATTATATTCATCTACTGAAATTTTCGTTCCGATATCTTCTTTTGTTATACCGAGACTTTTTTCCACACCAAGTTCAACAGGAAGTCCATGAGTATCCCAGCCTGCTTTTCTCTTGACGTGAAAACCTTTCATTGTCTTATAGCGGCAGACGATATCCTTTATGGTGCGTGCCATGACATGATGAATGCCTGGCATACCATTGGCTGATGGAGGTCCTTCGTAGAAGACAAATGTCGGACACCCTTCCCGTTCCTTCATTGAGATTTCAAACAGAGAATGATCGTCCCATATCTGCAACATCTCTTTATTTATATCAGAGAGATTTAACTGCTTGGTATATTCTTTAAATTTCTTGCTCATTTTTTCAAATCGGTTTTCATTAATGTCCGGCGGACAGTTTTCCCTTTACTCCTCCTTTAACTCCCCCTTTGACACCGCCGCCCATAGCGAAGATATTGGCATCGTATGTGAAAGTCTTCCTGTCGGTTTCTCTCTTTCTTTTGAGTGCGAGCTCAACAAGCTTATCCATGAGGGATTTGAAGCTTATTCCGCTTTCTTCCCAAAGATAAAAAGACAGACTGCCGGGAATGGTATTTATTTCATTGACGTAGATTCGATTTGTTTTCTTATCGACCATAACGTCAATTCGGCTCACACCGTGGCAAGAGAGCACTCTGAAAGTTTCTCCTGCAAGACGTCTTATTTCCTCGCTCATTTCGACAGGAATATCAGCGGGGATACGTTTTTCGCTTGCCTGCATTCCGGCTTTAGCGCCACCTCCATATTTCTCTTCGTATGAAAGAAAATCCCCTTTTGAAATCGGTTCTTCACAGACACTACTCTGATGTTCGTCGCAGTCTCCTAATACGGAGCAGTTGATCTCCATCATATCTTCAATCATATCCTCGACAATGATTCTTTGTGAGAATTTTTCCGCATTATCGATTTTTTCTATCAGGCTTTGACGGTCGGATGCTTTACCTATGCCGACGCTCGAACCTAAGTTTGCAGGCTTGACAATTACAGGATAGCCGATCTTTGACTCTATTTTCTCAATTATTTCATCTCGTTTAGCTGACCATTCCTTATCCGTGAACCAAACATAATCCACAACCGGAATATCTTCTGAACGCAGAATCATTTTCATCGTAATCTTATCCATTCCGTTAGCGCTTGATAAAGTGTCGCATCCTGCAAACGGAATTCCGATTGTCTCGAGAAGACCTTCAAACATTCCGTCTTCGCCATGCGAACCATGGAGCACCGGCAATGCAACATGCAATTCCTCGACAACAGGATTTTTCTTTGAGAATAAACCTCCTCCAGGATTTGCACGATATAGTTTATAATCGCCATATTCGGGACGCATATAGACTTCCTCAGATTTCTCTACAAGACCTTTCATATCTTTATAATTTCTTATATCAAGAAGTTGAGGTCCTGTATACCACCGTCCCTGTTTGGAAATATATACAGGAACTATATTATACTTCTCTTTATCAAAAGCATTTATAGCCTGAAGAGCGGAAATAACTGAAATTTCATGTTCTACGGAACGTCCGCCGAAAAACACACCTACATTAATCTTCATAGATTATTGGAAAATCTTTATATTGATGGAGAGCATGAAAAGGATTTCTTTACTGTTGGAAAATAGCCTCTGAAAAACCCTTATTTTTACTCCGTTATTTTGACTGCAAAATTAATGAAACTGAAATAAAAAAACAAATTTTCCCTATCCTGCATTAACATTGAATTTTCGCTATCCTTGTGAACAGCTAAAACTTCAAAATAAATATAGAAGTTCACTAAAATTCTGAGCTAATTTAATCCATCCTAATCATCAAATCACCCAACCATCCAATTCCCCTTTCAATACTGAGGCCAGGGGAAATTCGACGGATTCAGAGTCAGATGAACCTCTTTCTCTCCTAATCTTACTTTTATAAAGTTTATCAGTTTTTCTCTTTCACTTTTTTCCATACCCTTAGGAGCATTTACAAACACCATGTTGACTGTATCCACATTATTGTTTACCGTAGAAGTGGCCACCATTCTTGAAAGAGCAAAATCCTTAATAGAAGGAAACAGAACCTTTACCTCCGGAGCTATCTGTACTCCCTCAGTATTAAACGACTGATGAAGCTTTATAATCCCTTGCAAGGAATCTATCATGTTCTGTCGCTGCGCTATTTCCTGCTGCATGATGCCATAAAACTGTTGAAAATTCTTTTCATCATCTACTTTTTCATTCTCAATTGAGAATCCTTGCTTTATATTCAGGACAGTTCCTCCCAATCCCAGACTATCAAGCTTGTTCATCATAGCCAACTGCAGAGAATCTTTTGGTAATGACTGTCCTATCAATGTCACATCAATATATCTCTTTCCCCCTGCAATGTATTCACTATGGTTCAGCACCTGAGTGTTAGGAAACACCATCTGAGTCTCAACAAAATTACTCGCATCATTCATAAATATATTTTTCCTAATCATCTGGTAGGTCAGAAAACAACTGAATACAACCGTAATAGCGACGACACTGTAAACTGCAATCTGCAATTTTTTATTCCGCTTTGAGTTTTGATAGACAACCCTTTTGTAACCTAATATCTTTACACCGATTAACGTGGCGAAAAGAATGAAAATCATATTTGTAAAGAAGAGGTAGAGAGCTCCGAAAAAGAAATGACTCTGCCAGGTGGCAATCCCATAGCCAGCCGTACACAACGGAGGCATTAGAGACGTTGCAATTGCAACACCCGGCATTACCTGACCCTTGTTTTTACAAGCTATACTGATGATGCCAGCCGCACCGCCGAACAGAGCGACAAACACATCATAAATTGAAGGGGAAGTACGCGCAAGCAGTTGGCTGGATCCCTCATATTGCGGAGAAATCAGAAAATATAATGCCGAAGCTGCCAAAGAACCCAATATCGCCATGGCAATATTCTTGAAACTTCTCCTCAGAAGAAGATAATCCTCAATTCCGACGGCAAGCCCCATACCGATGATAGGACCCATCAACGGAGAAATCAGCATGGCTCCTATGATTACAGGCACACTGTTTGTATTCAAGCCGAGAGAAGCTATAAAAATAGCAAAAATGAGCACAAGCAACTGACTTCCTTTGAAACTTATTCCTGAGCGGATTGACTGTTCAGCTTCATTTTGAGGTTCAAGATCGTCTGCCACATTGAAATATGCAATTAAATCACGCCAGAACTGTTTCAAATTGGTTATTATCTCTTCTTTCTTTATCATTACGGTAAAATTTTTCCGCGAATATAATAAAAAATTATTAACTTTGCATCAACAAATAAACCAACCTATGGCTGATTTACAACTTAAAGGTCTTGGTGTCGCTTTGGTCACACCATTTAAAACAGATAAGTCTGTTGATTATGAAGCGCTCCGCAATATGGTGGAGTATGTAGTAACAGGAAGTGCAGATTATATAGTAGTGCTCGGAACTACGGGAGAGACGCCAACACTATTCCCTGAAGAGAAAGCACAGATTCGACAGACTATTATTGAAGTTAATGCAGGCAGGATTCCACTTGTTCTCGGTGTCGGAGGAAACAATACTCAGGCAGTCGTCAATGAACTTCTGAACAATGATTATTCAGGATTTGATGCCATTCTTTCTGTCGTGCCCTATTATAACAAGCCTTCGCAAGAGGGTATTTACCAGCATTACAAAGCCATTGCATCTGCTTCTCCCCTACCGGTCATTCTTTATAATGTTCCGGGCAGAACGGGAGTCAACATGACAGCTTCGACTACTCTATCTCTTGCAAGAGATTGCGAAAATATCATAGGAGTCAAAGAGGCATCAGGCAACTTCGCTCAGATTGAAGAAATAATTAAAAATAAGCCTGACCGTTTTGAAGTAATTTCCGGTGATGACAGCATTACGTATCCACTCATGACATTAGGTGCAGTGGGTGTCATTTCCGTCATAGGCAATGCTTTCCCCGTGCAATTCGGTAAAATGGTTCGTCTTTGTCTCGAAGGGAAATTTCAGGAGGCTCTCCCTATCCACTGGGAATTCAACGAACTCTTCAATCTTCTGTTTGTAGACGGTAATCCTGCCGGAGTGAAATGCACATTAAACGCTCTCGGTTTGATTCAGAATGAACTCAGACTTCCTCTTGTCCCGACAAGAATGAGCACAAACGAAAAAATCCATAAGTTACTGAAGTCGCTTTATACTCCCTCACCTGAAGAACTGGAAAAAGGGATGAGGAAAAATTTAATGACAAACCCCAATTCTATAAAAATACTTCCTGAATAATATATGATTGACAGGGAAACAGCACAAAAAATTAAAGATACAGCAAGTATTGTAGACATTGTCAGAAATTATACTTCTCTTAAAAGATCAGGTTCCAATTATGTAGCATTGTGTCCGTTTCATAATGAACGGACACCTTCGTTCCATATCAATACTGCAAAAAACTTCTGTTACTGTTTCTCATGTCACAAAGGTGGTTCTCCGGTGAATTTTCTTATGGAAAAAGAAAATATCAGTTATCCGGAGGCTCTTCGTAAACTCGCTGAAATCTATCATATCAGAATAGAAGAAAAAGAGCTTACTGACGAAGAAAGACTAAAACAAAGCGAGAGGGAGGCACTTCAGGTTGCCAATGAATGGGCTATGCAATATTTTGAATCCAATCTCCATGATACGGAAGAAGGACAAAATATAGGGCTTTCTTATCTCTATGAACGAAGAAAGATAACTTATGAGGCTGTCAGGGCTTTTCATCTCGGTTACTGTCTGGAGGACGGTAAAGAATTAGAGAAGGCTGCCAAGGCGAAAGGAATCCGTAAAGATATTTTATTGCAGCTCGGCATTCTGAAGAAGTCTGAAAAAGGATTCGTCTACGCTTTTTATTACGGAAGAGTGATTTTTCCGATTCAGAACGTCTCGGGGAAAGTTGTTGGGTTTGGAGCTCGTAGTCTGTCTTCAAAAGCAAATGCAAAATATTTTAATTCTCCGGAATCAGATATCTTCAAAAAGAATTCGGAACTATATGGGCTTTATCAGGCGAAAGACCGGATAAACACCATGGATGAATGTATTCTTGTAGAAGGATATTTTGACGTAATTGGATTCTGGCAGTCAGGAGTGAAGAATGTTGTGGCTTCGTGCGGAACAGCGCTGACCAAAAATCAGATAGCAATCATCAAGCGCTTCACCAACAATGTCACGATTATTTACGATTCAGATGCAGCCGGAATAAAAGCTACTCAGGCAGCCGCAAAGTTAGCACTACTGGCAGGAATGGACGTGAATGTTTTGCTTTTGCCGGAGGGTGATGATCCGGATTCATTTTCTCAGAATCATTCAACCGAAGAAATCGAAGAATATATTCGTACAAATAAGACTGATATCATTCGCTACATTATCAATCTTAATTCTTCCGGAGCGCCTATGACTTCTCAAAACCGATATTCCCTTGTGACGGAGGTAGTTGAGTATATCGCCTGCATTCCTCACAGGATGAAGCGCCTGATTTATACTCAGGATTGCAGTCGTCTGCTTGGGGTCGGCGAAGAGGATTTGCTTGCAGAAGTTGAAAAAAAGCGCCGTCTTATTGAAAGAGAAGAATGGGATGAAGCGAAGAGACGAGAACTTTATAGCAAAAATAATATTGAAAGTTCTGCGAATCCAACAATAAATAGTGCACCTGCTCAGACCTCTGATATTACTTCCTCTTCTGCCCCATTATCAGTGGTAGACTTTATTAAGAAAGCCCAAACCAACTATCCGTTATTGCCGATGGAATGGAAAGTGCTTCAATATTGCATAAGATACGGTTTCTCAACATTCTGTATGGAAGAGATTGAGACGGAAAACGGAATAGAGAAAAGAGCATTAAATGTTGTTGATTACGTTGATGAGGAATTAGCTGCTGATTCTGCCGGTTTTTCTGTCCCTGAATTCAGTTATATTTTCCAACTCATCAGAAATCTTCAACCCGATTTTCAAAATTCGTTCCAAAGATTTTGTGAGGAACTCGCCCTGAAAAAATCAGAAAAAAGAGAAGAGGGGTATCAGAATATAGGAGAGACTTATTCTACGGTCACAGAAATCGAACGTGCGGAGCAGAAATTGGAAGAGAGTCTTGACGAATGGGAAGCCGTTCAAATGCAGGAATTCGCCAAGTCATATTTGGCAACCCAGATACCGAGTCAGGAAGAAGAACTTGTGAGAAGTTTTTCAACTGAGGCACTATTGGAAAAATATCAGTTTAGCAATATCTATTCTCGCGAACGTCAGTCAGAGACTGAAGAGGACAGGC
>JAIDPA010000078.1 GCA_029062985.1 Muribaculaceae bacterium | reverse complement strand
TTCTGCAGCATATTTTTCTGATTTTTTATCCGCAATTTGTTGTGACTTAATGCAATCAACAAATGTTAAATTCTGTTTAACTTTGTTAATGCTAAACTTTTTATCCTTTTTAAGCGTTATTAAAAAGAGAAAAATCGCGATTTCTTTTAAGAAAACGCGATTTCTTTTTGAGCCGGAAATGAATTATTTCGTCATTTTACTCAGGAAGCCTACTATCCAAAGAAGAAAAATTGCTCCTACTACAGATGTGATTAGGTTTCCTATTATTGAGCTGGTATGGATTCCGAGAATCCCGAACAGCCATCCTCCCAATACACCTCCTATTATTCCTACCACGAGATTCACTATGAATCCGAATCCACCTCCCCGCATCAGCTTTCCTGCTACTGCTCCCGATACGAGACCAATAATAATATACCAAATGAAGTCCATAACTTTTATTTTGTTTGTTAATATAATAATTAGACTTACCCCTTATTTCCTCAACAATCAGAACTGAAAATAGATGAATGGCGAAACCTCTTCCGACATAAATTCAATGACGAGCTGCACGGCAATAAGGAATATTATCAGCTTTACGACCCAGTTTACCCTTATGAAAGCCCATTGCACCGCGACTGCCCATTTATGAGGGAAGAAATGGAATACTATCAGAGAGAGCATCATAATGCACCAGGCAGGACGAGCAACCACAAACTGTGGAATCTGCTGCCACTGAAAGTCGACAAAGATATTCTTTATAATGAGTATTGATGATTCAAAGTCTGCTGCTCTGAAAAACACCCAAAGTAAAGATACGTAAACAAACGTCAATGCCCAGCTTATGAAAACCGTAAACCAATTATCAGGAATCCTGACCAAAATTGGTTTAAACGCTTTGTGAACTGCGAGCCCGACTCCATGCATGGCACCCCAAAATATGAACTTCCATGCGGCTCCATGCCATAACCCTCCGATCAACATGGTCAGGAAGTTATTAAGATAGGTTCTGAACGTGCCCTTTCGGTTGCCGCCTAATGGGATATAGACATAATCTCTCAGCCACGAAGAAAGAGAGATGTGCCAGCGTCGCCAGAATTCCGTAAGATTTCTGCTCTTATAAGGAGAATCAAAATTAATCCCAAGCCTGAATCCCATTATAAGAGCCAGACCAATTGCCATGTCAGAATATCCGGAGAAATCGCAATATATCTGCATCGTGTAACCCAGCACACCCATCAGCGTCTGCACTCCTGTATATAGGGAGGGATCATTGAATATCAAGTCATTATACTGTGCTATATAGTCAGCTATCAATGCTTTTTTTATAACACCGACTATTATAAGCCATAATCCTCCCCAAATCTTTTGCGGACCGGCATGTTCGTTTTTCTCTATCTGAGGGAGAAAATAGTCTGCCCTGACAATCGGACCGGCAACCAGTGCCGGAAAGAACGACAGGAAGAAAAGATAGTCAATCCAATAACGCGTCGGAGCTATTCTTTCCTTATAAACATCGACTATATAACTGATTGACTGAAAAGTATAAAAGGATATTCCAACCGGAAGAATGATATCGAGAGGCTGAAAATTCCCCTCTACCATCTGATTCCAGTTCCAAAGGAAAAAATTGGCATATTTAAAATAGCCGAGAATGGATAGGGATATACAGATGGAAAGCCACATGACCGCCAGCTTTCCTCCTTTTTTCTTTATCCTGTAGATCCAATGAGATAAGCCCCAATCTATGAGAGAAGTGCCTATCAGCATCAGGAAAAACAGACCACTCGATTTATAATAGAAATAGAGAGAGAAACACACAACAAACACCACCATCTTCCATTTGCTTCCTTTGAGGAAACCATAAATAGGAAGAAACAGGAGAAAGAGCATCCAGAAAAGTCCGCTTGAGAAAAGCATCGGGGCTTTCGGATCATAAAGGAGATTGTTTCCTATATTATGCAGGGCGTTTTGTATAGTCGGTAAGACGTCATGAAAATATTGAATCATGCCTACTTTTATTTATTGAGGGCTTTAAGAAGGATTATATTGCTATGAACTTTTCCGAGAGAGTCGGAAGGAAAGTCTGCAAGAATAGGATGAGCAGATTTAGGCATCCATCTCATTATACTGTCTACCCACAGGGCAGACGCTTCGCGGGTGGGATGAATCTTGTCTTTCTTCCTTTTAAATTCCATACCTGCCGAACGGAAGAATGTGCCCGGACGACAGGTTGCCTCAAGCATGTCGTTAATGGCAGTACGGTTGTCCCAGCAGGGAGGACCAATCCAAATATAAGGAACGTCTCCAATTGTTGCCAATATTCTCTTTACGTAGGGATGGCGTTTATACGGATCTTTAAAATATACTTCATTGCTACCCAAGGATATAAAGACAAAATCCGGATTATAACGCTTCATAAAAGCAGCGAGCGTATCAGACTCCGCCCATATCTTTGTGTTGCTTGAATCCCAGTTTATAGCATGCATTTCATGTCCATTCTGCTTAGCATATTTTGCCAGACGAAGAGCAATGTTCATAGTCATGGAATCCCCGAAGAGAAGAATATTTTTCGGCACACTGTCTGTTTTTACCTCTTTCGGCTGTTCGACTGTATCCGACAACAAAACAGAATCATTGGAAGCCAAAAGCCGAGCATGTGAGTCCTGTATAGAATCGGGAAAGATAGTTTCCGGGAACGGGGCCTTCTTTACAGTGTAACTGCCAAGCGACAGATCATCTGAGAAACTTACAGTCAGAAAAATTGCGAGGGCGACAGCTAATAACAGCCATAAAGCCAAATAGTTTGATTTCATCACAATAGTAAAGTATGCGTTGAAATTTTTAGTTGAAGTGAATACCTTTAACACACTGATTAATACCATTTAGAACATCCGTATAGAAGACCGGATATTCATCTCTGCACCAACCCTGAAAACTCATGGCGCCAGAAGTGGTCTGAATCAGAGCGCAAAATTAAATGTTTTCCTCGTATATCCCAAATTCCATGAAATAAACTTTAACAAATATGTAATTTTTCACGAACTCACATTACGTTATAACATAGAATCCGTTTTTCAGTCGCAAATTTCAGGGAATTTCGACTCTATATGTTAACTAATGTTGAATAAGTTTAAACACGTAAAAATTACTCAACCTATTAGAGCGCCAAGCGTTTTAATAGTACAAAAAGCAATGAAGCAATATGGATTAAGTATTCAAGGTTTCGTGAGAAAGTTTGAATGCGGTTTAAGTTTAGTTAGATATAGTTTATAGTGGAATCGTGAGAGGAGCGTAGTGGAAGCGCTCCTCTCTTTTTTGTATGTGATTCTGGCAACATTGATGAACATTTCAACGAATAAAATAATCCAAGTTTTCAGAATATCTGAAACTAATATCACATTTACTATGTTAAAGGATTAAGAAGGATTAATAAGCAATTGCTTTACTTTCCTCTGACTATTAACTATATTTCTAACTTTATAATTATTTCTTTATGAGACTTGACGGAAGACGCCAAAGCAGCAATGTGGAAGACCG
This sequence comes from Muribaculaceae bacterium, assembly GCA_029062985.1. Taxonomy (GTDB): domain Bacteria; phylum Bacteroidota; class Bacteroidia; order Bacteroidales; family Muribaculaceae; genus Lepagella. Next base: position 115 of record JAIDPA010000078.1, on the reverse strand, counting down.
ACGCGGAGCATCCCGTGGAGGCATGAAATTAGCGGGTGTCGGTCGTATCGGCGGCTTGATTATTGCTGCAATATTCCTGTGTCTTTCCCGTGGAAATCCCCTCAGTGTGCTTCAA
>JAIDPA010000077.1 GCA_029062985.1 Muribaculaceae bacterium | reverse complement strand
TCCTCCAAAATCAGGGGCATAGACCTGCCGGAAGGTGGGAGGAACGTTATAATCTGCAAATTTAATAAAAAAATCGAAATCCCTAAAATCTTTCGGAAGGTTTTAGCCGGTAATTTAAAAGTCCCTAAGGTCTTTTTGAACTCCTTAGGGACTTTTGAATCACACACTCTCGAACTTACTCTTTAACATTATTGAATAGATTTTTGACTGAGCCAAGGGAGGAGAGCACTGAAGTTGCCTCGTAAGGCATAAAAACAGTTTTAGAATCTTTTCCGGATGTCATATCCTTTAGCGTCTCGATATATTTCTGAGCAAGAAGATAAGAAGCCGGATCTGTCTGCGATTGAGCCACGGCATCTGCTACATTACGAATGGCATCCGCTTCTGCTTGTGCTCTGAGCACCTGCGCTCTTGCCTCACCTTCCGCCTTAAGGATAGCTGCCTGTTTTTCTGCTTCCGCTTTATTGATCTGAGACATCTTCTGACCTTCAGAACGGAGTATGAGAGATTGTTTTTCACCTTCGGCATTCAGAATCTCTGCGCGGCGATTGCGTTCTGCCTGCATCTGTTTTTCCATTGCGACGCGGACACTTTCAGGAGGAGTTATATCCTGAAGCTCAACTCTATTCACTTTCACTCCCCACTTGTTTGTTGCATCGTCAAGAATTGACTGAAGCTTGGCATTGATTGTGTCGCGAGAGGTGAGTGTCTCATCAAGTTCAAGTTCACCGATGACGTTCCTTAAAGAAGTCTGGGTCAGCTTCTCGATTGCATTGGGAAGATTGTCAATCTCATAGACCGACTTTTTGGGGTCAACGATCTGGAAATAGAGGAGGGCATTGATTTCAGTTGTAACATTGTCTCTTGTAATAACTTGCTGGGAGGGAAAGTCATAAACCTGTTCCCTTAAGTCAATTACAGAGGTTGTCGAAACACGTATCCCACTGCGCCCGAAAGCTCCTGTCTCGACTCTACGAGTATAGATCACTTTCGGTTTGTCAATGAAAGGAATAATGAAATTCAGACCCGGCTGAAGCACTGAGTGAAACTTTCCGAGACGCTCTACAACTTTAGTTTCAGATTGAGGAACAACTTTGACACCAGCCATGATGATGACCACGAGGAAGAGAAGAATTACGCCTGCTACGATGAGTGTTGTCATAATTATTTTGTTTTGAAATTAAAATTTTTCAACTTTTAAAATGATTGAATCATAACCTGCCACACGGACTTCCTCGCCGGGAAATAATTCCGTGTCTTTATGAACAGGCTTCACTTGCCAAACGTCTCCGTCAATTTTCATCCTTAGTGAGTCAGGAGCAGCGAACACAGTTCCTGTCCTTCCGATGAGGGCATCCATCCCCGTAGCGCCGTGTGCATTGTTTTTATTCAATACCTTGATGATGCGGTGACGTAGCCGATAGGTAAAAGCATATAGAAGAGAGGTGGCGACAATAAAAGTTATTATCGTTGCCATCCATTCTCCCCCAAGGAAAGCACATATCATAGCTGCCAAAGCTCCAATTCCTATGTAAAGACACGTGGTCGACATGCTGAGCAGTTCTGCTATCAGAAATCCCACCGCTAAGAAAAGCCAAAAACTCCAGATTCCCATAATGTATTTATCTTTTTCACAAAGTTAATAAATAAAAATGAAGCTCTCAAAAGTTACAAATTAATTGTCTGAAAATTTATTGTAACATTTTTGCAAAAGGAATTGATATGCTGACAAGTAATGAAAGATTGACTCATCCTTTTTAATAAAATACCAAAATGGCGTAAAAGGTAAATATTTCAGCTTCATCAAACTTAGCAGGAATGATATTAAGATATATTTGCTGATGAAAAGAAAGCCTTCCGCAATCCTGAGAATAGTGATTACGGAAGGCAAAAAAGTATGAGATAGAATTGATCGGTTTTATTTAGTGCCTATTTCCATTTTTACAGAGTCTGTGTCAATTACAATTCCTTCAGAAGTAATGCTGATTATTTCCCTTTTCCCTTTTACGGAATCAGTATCTTCTGCAACAGAATCTTTGTTTTCCAAAATTGTTATGCCGTTTTCATCAACAGAGTAATTCATCATTTCTCTGCGAACTTCATCTTTATCTAACTCGGTTGCAATATTGACTATTTTACCGGTGGAGAATCCGGCAAGTATGAACCCGAGAATCCAGACAATTACAAGAGTATTGCGGACTCCTTTAGAGAGAGGCGCCATCCTTTTCTTTAATCCCATTCTGATAAGAATGAAAAGAGGAATACCGATTGTCAGAATACAGCCGATGCCACAGAGAATACCCCAGATAGGAATGGTGCCTGCTTCCTGATACCATTCCGGCATGACCGAATCAAAAGTTATCCCCGTCAGGAAAGTAATGAGGGCGAAGATACAGCCAAGTAGTCCTAAAACGAGTCCGATCAGACATGGGATGCCAATAATCAAACCAATAATGATTAACACTTTGGCACATATTCCAAAGAATGAAGCAAGTGCATCGCCAAAATTATTCCTATGATTGGAGGGAGTGACGTTTCCTGTTTCTTCTCTGAACGTACCGGTCACTGTTTTTGCAATATTAGCCATTGTCGGCTGTTCTCCCATCATTTGCAGACGCTCAAGTGGTGTGCGGGCTTCCGGCACCACAATCCAAAGAATGATATAGGCGATGCCAACTGTCGACGCGGAGAGGATTGTCAATAATACAGTCGCCAGTCTGACTACTGTCGGATCAATATTCATATACCACGCGAGTCCGGAACATACACCGCCCAACATAGCGTTTTGCGGGTCGCGGAAAAGCTTTTTCTTTACCGGAGGAAGTGGTGGAATATAAGGGGGAGGAGTTGGTCCGCCGGTGCGAACGTTTTCAGTGATGACGATCTCCTCATCAGCTTCCACCATTTCTTCCGGCTTTCCGATACGGCTGATCACTTCTTCGACATCGTTAACGGTGATGATCGGACTCCCTTCAGCTGTTCTTTCAGCAAGAAGTTCGGCAACTCTGCCCTCAATATCGTTAATAATTTCTGTTGCGTCTTCTTCCTTGCTGAAAGCATGTTCGATTGCCTGTAAATAATCGTTCAGAAGAATGTAGGCGTCTTCATCAATTGTGAAAGGAAAGCCGGCAACATTTATTGAGAATGTCTTTTTCATAATTTTGTTTTTATTGTTTTGTTTCGTTTCTGAAATGGTTTACGTTTGCAACAATCTCGTCCCAGGCCTCTGACATCTCTTTCAGAGTCTCTTCGCCTACGGGAGTCATGAAATAATATTTCCTCGGAGGTCCTTTCGGACTTTCTTCCCATTCGTAATTGAGTTTCCCTTCCTTACGGAGCCGGTTCAGGAGAGTGTAAAGAGTACCCTCGACCACAATAAGGTCAGCCTCTTTCAGCCCGTTGATAATGTCGGAGGGATAGGCTCTTGTCCTGCTTAGCAGGAGTAGAACACAATATTCAAGTATTCCTTTCCGCATCTGTGAGCGTATGTTGGAATCGTTCGGTTTGTTTTTTTCTGCCATAATGATGAGAGATTATATTTATTAATCATAGCTTTTTCTATGAAATCAGAAGCCTCCACCTTTTTTACTGCTTTCCACCTTATCGTCATTATTGATGCCGGAGGAAACTTTCTTGACACCTGATTTCAGATTGCCGAAGTTCCAGCTTGCCGATATCCCGACATTCCAGTTGTAGTTTGTCCAGTTTCCTGTTGTCGTAACTCCGTCAGCAGTTGATTCCCAATGGTAATTCATAGTATCCTGAAGGAAATTGTTTGCGGAGACTGTCAGAGTGAGAGATCTGTTTTTCAGGAAATCACGGCTGAATCCAAGTCCATAATAATACCAGCCGTTGTTATGCCCTTGAAGTTCGTAGGAACGGGTCTTTTGCCCCCCGTACAAGTTGAGTTTGATATCTCCCGGGAGTTTATAATTGACGTTAGCTCCGTAGTTGACGCTCCATCCTGAATTAGAATAGTCAGGACTTTTTGACTTTAACCAATCTTTTTGCAGGCGGGCGTTGAGAGATAGTTGAAGTCCGGGAACAATAGACCAGGACATATAACCGGAGACTGCAAAATATTGTTCCTTCCCGATGTTGGCATAAGTATTGTATTGCACTCCGTCGAGCATATAGGTATAGGATGTGATGGCATTGTTTTTGATTGAATATTCCACTCCTATATTGCCTCCGACAACACTTCCGAAATTTGAATATTTCAGGCTGAGTTTATTTGCTCGTTCGCTTGTCAGGTCAGGATTTCCCTGTTCGACTTGATTTTGAATATAGCTGACCTTGAAAGGATTAACGGAGTTCAGAGAGGGTCGGCGGATTCTCATCTGATATGCAAAACGAATATTTGAAGCCTGTGAGAAGCTATAGGTCAAGGCGGCATTGGGCACAATATCATTGAGGTGAGTCGTGAAATCGGAATAAGTTCCCTGATGAAAGTCAATACCCATGCGTGTATGTTCGTATCTTACACCCGCAGTGGTCTTGAGATTTCCGAATTGACCTGAATAGGAGGCATAAAGAGAGTATATATCCTGCAATTGTGTCAGATCCGAATAATTATCTTCATTTTCAATTGCCGTCGAGCTGGAAGTGCCAAGATATTGAACTGACAGGGCGTTATTTCGTCTCCAGACTGCTTTCGCTCCCGTTTCGAGAGTATGACGGTCTCCTCCGAATGGATTTATATAGTCAATCTGGACTGTGTGTTCGTGGTTTTTTCCATTCATGGCGATGCGCTCGAATGGAGAAGACGATAGATTTCCTATTTCTTCTTCTTTTGTATAATTCGCATCTATATTATTGTATCCGTAATTATATAGATACGACAATATAAATTTTTGTCCTTCATCGTCAAATTGATGCTGCCAAGCCGCTCCGGCATTTAATCCGGTGTTCGCGAGATTACCCTTCATTTTTCGTTTAAGTGAAGTAAGGATATTTCCGTCAAGTATTGTCTGCGACAAAGTGTATGACCCTTTTTCTGCCCACCCTTTGACAGCATATATTGTGGCATCCGCAGTGATAAGGTCTTTTGGTGTCAAATCGTATGATAGGTGAAGTCCGCCACCGACATAACGGAAAGTGATGTTCTGTGATTGTCTGTTGACCAGAACAGGCACATCCGGATTCAGAATATTCTCAATGATTGTTTCCCCTTCATTTTTCTGAATGAAAGCTGAATTATCCGCATAGTCTGCATTTGCAGAAAGAGCAAGTTTCCCTTTTCTCATTCTTCCGTAGACCGAACCGGAAGCCTGCTGCTTGGAAAAAGATGCGGAAACAGTTCCGGAATAACCGTCGGTAGTATTTTTTGTAACGGTTATGATGTTTATAATCCCTGCAGTCCCTTCAGCATCATATTTGGCACCCGGTTCAGTGATGACTTCCACCTTTGCAACGGATTCAGAAGGCATAGCTTTGAATACGTTTTTATAATTGGCAGTAAGAGAAGGATCTTCCTTTCCGTTAACGTAAATTTTGAAACTGTTTTGTCCGTTAATTCTGATATTGTCTTCACCGTCAACACTGATCATCGGAACCTTTTTCAAAGCCTCCATGAATGTATTACCCTTTGATGAAGGATCCTCTTCCATATTGTAGGTCAGTTTAGCGCCATCTGATTGAACGATGGGTTTGTCAGCGACGATGACAAATTCATCAAGATCAATCAGATTGTCAGGAATGGAATCCGGTGTTTCCGATTGAGCGAAAGCATTAGCCCCGGAAAGAAGGAGAGCAGCTGTAATAATTGTTGTTTTCATTTTTTTGAGCGTTTGAATGTGGAATGTTTTGTTTTGTTTAGTTTTGCGTTTGAATGTTTTTTACAAGAATAAGTCTTGTCTTGGCGTCGATAGATGAATCAGACGACATCTTGGGTAAGGATGTTTCTGAATCACGATGCAAAGTTATATAAAAAATAAGTACTATGCAATACATAGTAC
>JAIDPA010000076.1 GCA_029062985.1 Muribaculaceae bacterium | reverse complement strand
AATAATATATAATAAAACATATATAATAAAACCTAAAACCTAAAGCCTAAAGCCTAAAGCCTCGAGCCTAAAGCCTAAAGCCTAAAGCCTAAAGCCTAAAGCCTCAAGCCCAAAAGCAAAAAAAATTAAAACAACATAATATGTCTGACAGACTTTTCATTTTTGACACTACTCTCCGCGACGGCGAACAAGTCCCGGGTTGTCAGCTTAACACTGTAGAAAAAATCGAAGTTGCAAAAGCCCTCGAAGAATTAGGCGTTGACGTCATCGAAGCCGGTTTTCCCGTTTCATCCCCCGGTGATTTCAAATCCGTCGAAGAAATTTCTAAAGCAGTGACCTGGCCTACTATCTGCGCCCTGACTCGCGCCGTCGAAAACGATATCCGCGTGGCTGCCGACGCTCTGAAATATGCTAAACATAAACGCATCCACACCGGTATCGGCACCTCCGACTCCCACATCAAATATAAATTCAATTCTAATCGTGAAGAGATCATCGAGCGTGCCGTGCGTGCCGTCAAATATGCCAAATCTTTTGTGGAGGACGTTCAGTTCTACGCTGAGGATGCCGGACGCACTGACAACGAGTATCTTGCCCGTGTGGTGCAGGCAGTCGTAAATGCCGGTGCCACTGTCATAAACATTCCTGACACCACCGGCTACTGTCTCCCCTGGGAATTTGAGCAGAAGATTCGCTATCTCATGGAGCATGTCGACGGAATACACAACGTCACAATTGCCACACACTGCCATAACGATCTCGGAATGGCTACCGCCAACACCATCTCCGGTGTCCTCGGAGGTGCCCGTCAGGCTGAGGTGACAATCAATGGCATCGGCGAACGTGCCGGAAACACCTCTCTCGAGGAAGTTGTCATGACTCTCCGCTCTCATAAGGAGCTTGATATCGACACAAATATTAATGCCACAAAAATAACAGGCATCTCAAAACTCGTCTCAAGCCTCATGAACATGCCCGTGCAGCCTAACAAGGCTATCGTGGGACGCAATGCTTTCGCTCATTCAAGCGGAATACATCAGGACGGTGTCCTCAAGAATCGTGAAAGCTATGAAATCATCGACCCCAAGGATGTCGGCATCGATGAAAATTCCATTGTCCTCACTGCCCGTTCGGGACGCGCTGCCCTCAAGCATCGTCTCCACGTGCTTGGCTGCGACCTCGACAAGGAGAATCTCGACAAGGCATACGAGGCATTCCTCAAGCTTGCCGACCGCAAGAAGGAAATCACCGACGACGACGTTCTCATGCTCGCGGGTCAGCACCGTGAGGGACACCGCATCAAGCTTGAATACCTCCAGGTATCTTCAGGAGTAGGCATACGCTCCGTGGCCTCAATCGGTCTTCTGATTGCAGGCGAACGTTTTGAAGCCTGTGCTTCCGGCAACGGTCCTGTCGATGCAGCTATCAATGCCATCAAGGTCATCATCCGCCGCCAGATGCTCGTCAAGGAATTCCTCATTCAGGCAATCAGCAAGGGCAGCAACGACGTCGGCAAGGTACACATGACAGTGGAATACGACGGTCAGCACTACTACGGCTTCTCTGCCAACACCGACATCATCGCCGCCTCAGCAGAAGCCTTCATCGACGCCATCAACAAATTCCCAGTTTAGGCAGTAGGCGATAGGCAGTAGGCTCAAGGCGAAAGGCAATCCCTGGGGAGGGAAGTTGCAACACCTGCTGGGGAGGGAAGTTGTCCCCAACTTCCCATTCCCGCAATAAGGTAACTTCCTCGGCGTCCGCAAAGAAATTACCCTCGCCTGCCCGTGGGGAGGTTGGGGACAACCTCCCTCCCCAGCTATCCTC
>JAIDPA010000075.1 GCA_029062985.1 Muribaculaceae bacterium | reverse complement strand
AACGCGGTAATAGCTCAGTTGGTAGAGCATCAGCTTCCCAAGCTGAGGGTCACGAGTTCGAGCCTCGCTTACCGCTCGAAATTTTTTGTAAAACGCCACTCATTATTTCATTATTAATGAGTGGCGTTTTACTTCTATGTTATAGAATCTATCTTATTTGTGCCCCCTCTTGCCAATTTTCTATATTTTTGCATAAAATTTTTCGCCAATCTGTTATTCTGTTTTGAAGTTTTAAGAATTAGATGACGCTTAGTATCAAATTTGGAATTTTAGCCTGAGAATTTGGTATGAAATTCTTATTAAAAAGTGATTTGGAATTGCAAATATGAAGATAAATTATTGATTTATATAAAAATTATTTTGCGGTATAAATTTTGTTAAATAACTTTGTAGCATCTTATATTTTTAAACTCACAATAAAGTTCGTATGTTCTTAATATTAAAATATAAACTTAATATGCACCGTATGAACATTTTTCGCAGACTAAAAGAATTTATAGAAGATGATCCTAATTCAATGCGACTTGGGGCAACTCGTAAGCGTCTGCGTAAATATGATATATCTTATTGTACTATCGCCGATGGGAAACGTGCAATGCAAAAAGATATGCAAAATTTTTATGGAGATTTCTATAAAGCTGTAAAATCAGCATCGATATATGGGAAAGAAAGCAGAACAGAATAAACTAAGTAGTGGAGATGGTGGCGTGCTCGTTGAGCACAATACTATGTATGATGATAATCTCTTGCCGTCAGCTGAAGAATTGGCAAAACTTAATGCAATTGATCCCAGTATTATTCCTTGGATTCAAAAAAGAACTGAGATTGAACAAGAAGCTCGCATAGAGTTTAATAAGAAAAGGCTAAAACTTCCATTTAGAGAAATGACTTGGGCAGGTATAGATACAACTCTTGGTCTAATATTCTGCGCAGGGATTATTATTTTATTTATGTGGCTATCTTATAATTTGATTATGTCTGACCATGAAATTATTGGTGGTATTTTTGGAGGGCTTGATCTAACAGGTGTTTTAATTGTATTAAGTAAGTTTAAGACGAGAAATTCTAAGTAAGCATTTTCAATTTATGGGTTTTGAAAGATATTATTGAAGAAAACTCATATCATCAGGCTGTCGTATATACGGTGAACTTTCGACTTTCATAATATGTTTTTTTATAAAGCGTAGCTCTCTACGAAGGGCAATAATTGTTCTGCCAGGAGCTATTATCAGGAATGTTAATTTAAAATTATTGAAGAATGATACGACTAAATGTTTCTATGATTGTCGAAACTGAAGACGACAAAAAGCATCTCGTTGAAGCTGCTACCGAACTTGTGGCTTTCTCACTCCGTGAAAAGGGATGTATATCTTACGATCTTTACCAATCAAAGACTAATGATGATCGTTTTATGATTATCGAGACATGGAATTCAGCTGAAGATCTGAAGGCTCACAGCGAGTCGGAACATTATAAGCGTCTTTCCCCGGAACTTCAGAAATATTCAAATCTCACTGTTGAAAAATTCGACTTCTAACAGCATTTTTATGCTGCAAATTTTATTATTTTCCTTAATGCCGTCATTGACTTAAAAGAGTCAGTGACGGTTTTTTAAATATAGAGCGCGTTCCTTAAAATTTCGGGGTCGTAGAGGCGACGATTTTTGAGCAGATTTTTCGAGTCGAAGAAGGAGCGATGCGAGCATCGTGACTGATGAGAACTCGGAAAATATGCCAAAAAGCGGCGGACAATTGCTAATTATCAATTCCGGAAACGGTCTCTTAAGCAGTCGTCTGATTCTTCTGACAATCCGAGGGATATGAATATGAGCGTTATTATATTCTTTTTTCAAAAACTGCGTAATCTGTGAAAAGTACATAAAAATTGACATAAGGATAAACGGAGATTTAACACTTACATTATTGCCTTGGGAAAGGAAGTTACCAACCGACTCGCATACTTGGGCGCCTTTGACTTCTTGCTTTCAGTCACATACCTAGGTATGCTCCTTTCAGCAAGAAGCCAAATTCGCTCCAAGTCTGCGACCTCTACGACCCCGAAATTTTAAGGAACGCGCTCTATATAGGAAAACTTTTTACCCTGATTTTAAGTTATGTTAATATGGTTAACACTCTTTAACCTTAAAATTTAAAAGGATTCCGGAATTAAAAATCTATTTGATTGCTTCATTACAATAGCGTGTCAATTTACGAAACAGACCTCCGGCTTCCTCTCATCAGAAAATTTATCTCCGATATGGCTCATTCCTTACTCAGAGTCTTTTTTGTGGCTGCTTCAGCTTTATGTTCATTAGAAACAATAGCTGATAACTCAAATATCCTGACTGCAGATTCTCTCCCGGCTTCATGGCAGATGACACAACAATGTTACCAGACACTCCCTACGGACGATGCCTGGTGGCACTCTTTTCAGGATCCTATTCTAACTGAGCTCATTGAAAAAGCAGTTAAAAACAATTATAATATTGCCTCTGCGATTAAGCGTATTGATATGGCTGAGCAGATAATCAAGCAGGCTGCCTCTGCCTATTATCCCACTTTATCTGCTTCCGTGGGTTGGTCGTATAGTCAGGATAGCGGCGCGACAGAAAAAACAGTCGTTCCCTCTTCCCGAAATTCATCTTTCTCACTCGGGGCAGATATGAATTGGGAGATAGACGTTTTCGGAAGGGTCAGACAAAATGTCAAGGCGAAAAAAGCTGCCTATCATATCGCGCGTGCAGATTATGATGCGGTCATTATAAGTCTGTGTGCCGATGTGGCTACAGCTTATCTTCAGCTACGCACTGCCCAAAGACAGATTCAAATGGCTAATGAGCATATCGAATATCAGCAAAGGGTTGTAAAAATCACTGAAGCCCGTTTTGACGCCGAACTTGGAGATATGCTTGATGTCACTCAGGCACGAATAGTGTTATACAGCACTCAATCTTCCCTCCCTTCTCTGGAGGCAAAAGTCAAGACATTAATCAACTCTATTTCAGTTTTGCTTGGAGAGTCTCCTGATCAATTATCGGAAAAACTCATTCATCCGATGCCTATGCCCGGTTTTGTGCAGCAGATTTCCGCCGGTGTTCCCGCTGATATATTACGACGCCGACCTGATATCGTTCAGGCTGAACTTCAATTAGGTGAATATGCTGCTCTCTTAGGGGTTGCCAAGAAAGATTTTTTGCCGACACTGTCTCTGTCAGGTTCAATAGGGACATCTGCTCATAAAGCTCAAAATCTTTTCGGAGCTCATTCCCTTTATTATTCAGTCGCTCCTCAGCTGAGTTGGACTATATTTGACGGACTGGCGAGAAATGCCCGTTCCGCTGAAGCGCGCCTGCAGATGGAGGCTGCAATTGATGATTATAATATGACTGTCCTCAATGCTCTGCAAGAGGTGGATAATGCCCTCATTCAATATAATACAGCTCTGACCACCATAACTCTTCAGAAAAAAGTGGTCGAACAGAGTTATAAGAGCATGGTGATGTCAGTTGATTTATATAAAAGCGGATTGACAGCTTTTTCTAATGTTGTCGACGGACAGATGAGCTTCCTTGCTAACCAGAATTCTCTTGTCGAGCTTGAAGGCTCTGCCCTCACTACTCTTGTCTCTATCTATAAGTCATTAGGAGGGGGATGGACTATCGCTTGCGGAAAGTGAGACCTTACCTTTTCTACTCAATTATTTTATCAATGTTAAAATAGTCATCTTTATGAAAAAATATTTTTCCCTCTCGTTATTGTTGGTTGTTTCCTTTTCTGTCTTTATGTTTTCATGTCGCAAAAGCGATAAGGAATCTACGGAGGCATTGCGTGATATTGACGTAGCTCAGGTGACGGTTGATTCTGTGGTGCTCCACAAAACTTATCCCGGTTTTCTTTCATCTGATAATTCATTTGACGTCATCTGCAGGGTCGACGGCATGATAATGACTCAGAATTATACAGGGGGCACCTATGTGAAAAAAGGTCAGGTGCTCTTTACGGTTGACCCGACTACATACAGAAATGCAGTGGAACAGGCAGAAGCAACTCTTGCTTCCGCCATCAGTAGCAGAGATTACGCAAAAAGCCATTATGAAGCAGTCAAAAAGGCATTGCTTGCAGATGCTGTTTCAAAAATGGAGGTTCTTAATGCCGAAAGTGCGTATCATCAGGCAGAGGCAGCTATAAAAAACGCAAAGGCTGCTCTCAGCACCGCGCGTACTACCTTGAGTTATTGCACCGTAACCTCCCCTGTGTCAGGGTATATTACAGATTCCTATCAGGGAGCAAACAGTTATGTCAATGGAGGAGGCACACCCGTCACTCTTGCCAAAGTTTATGAAAATGCTAATTTTACTGTCCAGTTTGAGATAGAAGACCTCCAATATGAAAAAATGCTTGCTCATCCGAATTTTATAAATTCAGATCTTTACAGAGCAATGCCTCTTCAGTTCAGGGATTCGTTGATGAACAGATATACGGCAGACCTGTCTTATACAGCTCCTTCAGTTGATCAATCGACGGGAACAATTACTCTCAAAGGGAAAGTGAAGAATAAAGACGGCGAACTGAAAGACGGAATGTATGTCATGGTCTCTCTTCCTTACGGATACGATCCTAAAGCAATGCTCATCAAGGAAGCTGCCATCTCTACGGACCAGCTTGGAAAATATATTTATGTAGTGAATGATTCTAATAAGGTGGTATATACACCGATTGAAGTAGGAGAGGTCTATCAGGATTCACTCAGACTTGTTACTAAAGGAGTAAAGCCGGGCGACAAGTATGTCACAAAGGCACTTCTGACCGTCAGGAACGGTGAGAAAGTCAATCCAGTCCTAAGAAAGTAACCTTAAAGAATCAAGCCATGTTTTCCAAATTTTTTATTGACCGTCCGATATTTGCTACTGTCCTTGCCATCCTGCTGGTTTTCGCCGGACTGATGACAGTCAAAACTCTGCCCGTAGCACAATATCCAGATATAACACCCCCGACTGTAATGGTTTCCGCAACATATCCCGGTGCGGATGCACAGACTGTCGCACAGGCTATCGGTGTGCCTATTGAAGAGCAGGTCAACGGTGTGGAGGGAATGATGTATATGAGTTCCACTTCCGGTTCTGACGGCTCTTACGGTCTTACCATAACGTTTGAAAACGGAACTGACATAGATGAGGCAGCCGTAAAGGTGCAGAATCGTGTGCAGGAAGCTAATGCGCAGCTGCCGAATGCAGTGAAGGAACAGGGTGTGAGCGTCAGGCAGCAGAGCAGCAATAATGTCTTGTTTATTTCTCTGGAGAGTGATGATCCTGAGCGATATGATGCGTTATATCTGACAAATTATGCCCAGCTCAATCTTACGGATCCTATCTCGCGTGTGGCAGGTGTCGGCGGTGTCGGGGCTTTCGGTGCAGGAGAATATTCAATGAGAGTATGGATAGATCCGGAGGCATTACGCATCCGAGGACTGACCCCGGCAGACGTTGAGGCTGCAATAAGCGCTCAGAACATGGAGGTATCAGCCGGGTCTGTCGGAACACCCCCGGATGCTGAGGGGACACAGTTCTCATATACACTTACGAGCAAAGGACAATTGACTACTCCGGAGGAATTCGGAAACATTATCCTCCGGGCTGAGAATGGAAAAATTTTGCGCCTGAAGGATATAGCGAAAGTTGAGCTGGGAAGCACGAGCTATTCTCAGGTGGCAAAAGTAAATGGAAAAGCTACTGCGCTTATCGGAGTGGAACAGAATCCGGGAGCAAATGCTCTTGATGTGGCTGACGGAGTTTTGAAAGAACTTGACCGTCTGGGGCAATATTTTCCCGAAGGAGTCCATTATAATGTGATTCTAAATTCCACTGATTATGTCCGCGAATCAATTGATGATGTGGTCAGCACCTTTGTCATTACCTCGCTTATTGTGATGGTGGTGATTCTTATCTTCCTTCAGAACTGGAGGACAGTGATAATACCGATGATTACCATTCCGGTGTCACTGATTGCCACATTTGCCGTCATGAAGATAATGGGGTTTTCGCTGAATACCTTATCACTTTTCGGAATGGTGCTTGCCATTGCCATTGTTGTCGACGATGCCATCGTAGTGGTGGAAGATTGTTCCCGGCTTGTTGACAAAGGGAATATTAGCCGGCGGGCAGCAGCAGAAAAGGCAATGCGTGAACTTCAGGGTCCTGTCGTCGGAGAGGTGCTTGTGCTTCTTTCAGTGTTTATCCCGACTGCCTTTGTCAGTGGCATCACAGGTCAGCTCTACAAACAGTTTGCCCTTACTATTGCAGTCTCGACAGCATTCTCCGGTTTTAATGCTCTCACTCTGACTCCTGCATTGTGCGCGCTTTTCCTGAATCCCAAGAAACAATCAGATTTCTTTATCTATAAATGGTTTAACAAAGGCTATGAGAAAGTATTGCAGTTTTACGACAAATGTATCGCCGGGATGCTTTCCCATCCTCTTGCGTCTCTCCTGGTCTTCATTGTTCTTGCGGGGGCAGCCTTTTACGGATTTGTAAAATGGCCGACCAGCTATATTCCGGAAGAAGATATGGGTTATTTCATGACCTCGGTGGAACTTCCAACAGGTGCTTCAGTCGAACGTTCGGAAAAAGTTGTTGACCAACTGTCAGCTGAAATAAGGAAAATACCTTACGTCAAGGATGTAATGTCAGTTTCGGGCACTTCTTTCATGGGAGGCGGTTCTTCCTCAAATATGGGTGGTTTAATAGTCATTCTGAAGCCTTGGTCGGAACGCGGAAAGAAAGGCTCTATAAATAAGGTGATAGACATGGTGGATGAAATTTCTTCACGTCAGCAGGAAGCGCTTGTCTTCTCCCTAAATCCTCCTGCCATTCCCGGGCTCGGAATGTCTTCGGGTCTTCAAATGCAAATTCTCGATATCAATAGTCTTGGCGCCACTCAAATGAAACAGGCGTTAAGTGATATTCAACAAAAGGCGAAATCCGATCCACGTATAAAGGATGTTACCACGATGTATCAGGGAGCAGTGCCACAATTTACTATTAATGTTGACCGCGACAGGGTTCAGCTTTTGGGAATCAGTCTTTCTGACGTATATAATGTGCTGACATCATACATGGGTGGAAGTTACGTAAACGATTTCGTTGAGTTCGGAAGAACATATCAGGTGACCGTGCAGGGAGATGCATCAGCCCGGGAAAACGTCGGCAATATCGTACGTCTCTCTGTAAGGACCCCTGACGGGAAGATGGTTCCCTTCAGTGCGTTCACCACAGTGACTCCCTCTATGGGTGAGCCGACTGTTTCAAGATATAATATGTACACTACAGCTTCACTTACTGCCACCCCGGCTAAAGGGGTCAGTTCGTCGGAAGGTATAAAGGCAATGGAAGAGATTCTGAATGAGGCAGTAGGGAACAATTACTCATACGCCTGGACGGGAATTGCCTATCAGGAAACACAGGCCGGCACCACAATCAGCTTTGTCTTCATATTTGCCATTATCATGACTATCCTTGTTTTGGCTGCTCAATATGAGAGCTGGACCGACCCGATTGCAGTAGTGTTGAGTATGCCGGTGGCAGTTCTGGGAACAGTGTTGGGATGTATATTTATGGGAGAAAGCATAAGCATCTACACTCAGATAGGTTTGATTCTCCTTTTGGGTATGTCGGCTAAGAATGCTATTCTGATTGTGGAATATGCCATGGACTTCCATAAAAACGGTATGCCTGTAAGGCAGGCAGCTCATCAGGCGGGAGTCATAAGGTTCCGTCCGATTATGATGACAGCATGTGCTTTTGTCTTCGGTGTGATGCCGATGATGTTCTCGACCGGCGCCGGAGCTAACAGCCGGATTGAATTAGGCACGGCAGTCGTGTTCGGTATGGCGATGAATGCCGTGATTGGAACTCTCTTTGTACCGACTTTCTGGGAACTGATGCAGACGTTCCAGGAAAAGTATCTTTCCGGATTGTTCAAAGATCCGAATGCCGGAAAAACCGGAGGGATAGATCCTGCTCTTGCCTCCACAGCATCGTCTCCTTCATCCACACAGACAGCATCATCTGCGCCGCAGACCGAACCTTCTCCAAAAGGATAGGGGAAATTGAAAATAAAAATTTGTGGAAGTGTCCGCTCGGAAGTGTCCGATAGCGGACACTTGTCCGTTTATAGATATATATTAAATTTTGAATATTGCTGATAAATAAAGAGATATATTTTTGGCACGCAGATTGTGATAGTTTGGGATAAACAGAACAATCGTACGTATGGACAAAGAAATACCAAAAGAAAAGTTAAGGAAAGAGAAAATAAGACTCTGGGTTAAGGTAGGATTAACCCTGCTGGGGGTGCTTATTATTTTGGGAGTGGGTTCACATTTCCTTTTTGGAGAGAGTGTCAGGGAATCTGATCTCATTATCCGTCCGGCAGAGATAGGTTCTCTGGAAAGCACTGTATCAGCTTCCGGAAAGATAGTGCCTCTTTATGAACAGGCTATAGTGTCGCCCGTTTCTACACGGATAATGGAGGTGTATTGCACAGAGGGAGACAGCGTGGATGTAGGGCAGTCTCTTCTGCGTCTTGATCTGCAGTCGGCAGAAAGTGATCTCCGTAGAATGGGCGATGAAGTCAGCATGAAGCAGAACGAGATAGAACAGGCTGCTCTTAATAACGCGACTTATCTGACAGATCTTGAAATGAAAATCAAGAGCAAGGAAATGGCTGTCAGTCATCTTAAGGCTGAAGTTGCCAACGAACGACGCCTTGACAGCATAGGAAGCGGTACGGGTGACCGTATCCGTCAGGCAGAACTTGCTTATGCCACAGGAAAACTTGAGCTTGAGCAGCTCCGCGCTCAGCTTCACAATGAACGCAAGGCTCATGCCGCATCATATCGGAGCAAACAGCTGGAAGGTTCAATTTCAAGACGTAATCTTGAGGAGATGGCACGCACACTTGATGACGCAAAAATAAAAGCTCCCCGAAAGGGTATAGTGACTTATCTGAATAAAGATCTCGGCGTCAGCATCGCAGCCGGAGAAAAGCTTGCCGTTGTCTCTGACCTGACTCGCTTCAAGATAACAGGTGATATTTCGGAAACCGGTGCCGGAAAAATTTCTGTCGGAGCAGGGGTGAAAATAAGGATTGGACGCCATGACACTAAGGGAAAGGTAAGTAATATATCACCTCAGAGTAAGGACGGAATGACTGCATTCACGGTTATGTTTGATGATTCCGAAGATAAGTTCCTCCGATCCGGACTGAGGGCAGAAATGAATATAATCTATGATGAAAGAGAAGGAGTCGTGAGGATACCTAACGGACAATATTTTCAGGGACCCGGCAGCTACATTCTTTTCGTAAAAACAGCTGATGACCGTCTTGAGCGTCGCAACGTTGAGCTGGGCGACAGTAATTTCGATTATGTCGAAGTGAAAAGCGGTATCGAGCCCGGAGAAATGGTGGTCATCAGCGATATGAGCGAATTTAAGAAAAACAGGAGCTTGAGAATGAAGAAGAAAGAAAACTGATTTCAGAACTTTGATGAAGACTATTATGAATAGTATCCTAAAAAATATGGCTCTGAGAGTATTATTTTTGAGCCTTGTCGTGAGTCTCCAATCTTCTGTCTTTGCCGGCAGGTTTGCCGCTGTGAACGATTCGGTTACAAAAAATAACTCAACCACCCAAAGGGTAGATACTCTTGCAGAGTTTGTCGTGACGGAATCAAATATCAGGCATGAGGGTCTTAACGATACATATATTGTCACCAAAGCCATGAGAGAGAATACTCATTCGGCAGGAGAGTTGCTTGGTAAAATTGAAGGTATTTTCTATAATCCCATTTCAACAGAACTCTCTTATCTTGGTTCCAAAAAGGTTATGATTCTCGTTGATAGTCTGGAAAAAGATGATAGTTATATTAAAAGACTGAATCCCAACCGTTTCTCCAAGATTAATATTGTCAGTCTTCCCGGAGGAAAATATGCAGATTATGATGTTGTCGTAAATCTTGTGACCAAGAAAACCTATCAAGGTTATGACGGCACACTGCTTGCTGAAGCCAACTTGCGGACAGGGAATCGGAATGGAGAAGGACACCCTTTCTCCTCCTTGAGAGATATAGTAGAAATGACCTATACAAGACAGAAATTCAATTTTGCTCTTTCTGCATCTTATAATGGCATAGATAACGGGGAGAGGTCATCATTTATTTCCACTTATCCCCTGAATTCTTATTCCATTTCATCTCCCATGCCGGATCAGGACAAACCTAACAGATTTGTCAGAAATCATAATGGTTCTGTAAAGTTATGGGCTGACTACCGTTTTAATTCTTCGCATTCAATTTCGGTCGGGGTTGCCTTATCTCCCTCAAAGGAAAGACAATTCTCTGATTATCCCATCTTTACGGGGTATAGTTCTGACCGGACATATCAGGGTGTACAGCATACCTCTACCGAGGTTAACGGCTATCTTTCTTCACGTCTGTCATTGCAATATCGCGGGAGAGTGAAGAGTTGGATGCTGGATGCTACAGCAGGATTCTCAAACACTTCATATAACTACGATTATTACCTGTCTCGCCCCGGTTTTGAAACCTCACAAGAGAGAAAGAATAAGGCGACATACGGATGGGCAGGTATGGATGCATCCAGAAGAATGGCTGATTCAAAGCTATATCTCTCCCTCTCTGATCATGCCACATGGATAGGCTTTTATGAAAAAGACAGAAAAAGGGAGGAGCTGCTCACCAAAAGCCGTGACTTCCGTAACAGACTGGAGGCAATACTTCAGTACACCCCTTCACGTAAATGGTCATTCGGAATAAAGGTAGGTATGGGTGTGGAGCACTCTCGCAGAGGAGATATATCCGCAACCCATTTTACACCAAGATTTAACGCAAACGTAAATTTCTCATCTTCACCTTTCTGGGCAAGGCTCAATTATACTGTCACAGGGGCTAATCCGACACTTACCCAGACTCGCGACTATGGCTCGTTTACCGACTCTCTTGTCTTCACTTCGGGCAATCCTCTTCTTTCTCCGGTTGTCGGTCATAAAGTTAACCTCAATGTAGGACTCCCTTTTAACCTGACGCTCGGAGCGGAATATAATCTCCGACATAATGCTTTGTTCAATATTGCATCGACAGAAAACGGTGTTCGTCCCGACGGTTTGATCGGACCTTTCGTAGAATGGAAATTCATGAATGGACGCGGTGACAAATGGCGTGCGAATATTTCATGGAATAAGACTCTCTCAAAAAGATGGACTATTTCCATCTCTGCATCAGTTAACGGAGAACGAGCTGAATTTAAGGGAATCTCAAACTCTACAGTGCGTCCCGAATATGATTGGTTCGTACAATATTTTTCTCAAAAGGCAGCTTTGCAGGTTTATCTAAGCAGCGCTCTTCATTCTTCCTTAACAGTGACTCCACAGGAATATGGATGGGGACAGCATGACGGCTATGCTCTCTCGGTTGTGAAGTTTCTTTTTGCCAATCGTCTCCAGCTTATAGGGATGTGGACTCTCCCTGTGCATTTCATTGAAAAACCTTTTACGAGTAAGATGGTTTCAGAACCGCTTATCACTGAAAGAGCTTTTGATACTGTTCATGTCAACGATAATGCTTTCATGATCGCACTTATTTACCGGTTCAACGGTGGTAAAAAGACAAGGAAATATTCTCGTTCAGAGGAATCTGTTGAAATCAGATAGCATCTCGTTAATGACTCAATCCGGAATAAAGGACTGACTGTGAAAATCACTGACTGTCAAAATAAAGTAAATGCTTCAATAAAGAAAACTAAACTAACAAGATTAAATATGGAAATAATAACACTTAAAGATGTGAGCAAAGTCTACAGAACAAAGGAAATAGAGACTCTTGCTCTTGAAAATGTGAATCTTGAAATAAAAGAAGGTGAGTTTGTAAGCATCATGGGTCCTTCAGGTTGTGGCAAATCAACCTTGCTGAATATCATCGGTCTGCTTGACTCACCCACAACAGGCACTGTTTCTATTCTGAATACTGATACTAATAGTCTGGGGGATTCAAAGATGTCTTCCTTCCGAAATACAAACATCGGATTTGTGTTCCAGAGTTTTCATCTTATTCCTTCGCTGAACGTAACAGATAACGTCGCTCTCCCTCTTTCCTATCGTCATGGATTGAGTGCTTCAGAAAGGAAGAAAAAGGTGGAAGAGGTCCTGAGCCGTCTCGGACTCAGCCACAGGATGCGTCATTTCCCCTCTCAGCTTTCAGGAGGCCAGTGTCAGAGAGTGGCAATAGCCCGTGCAATAGTGGGTGATCCGAAGATTGTGCTTGCCGATGAGCCGACAGGTAATCTCGATTCAAAGATGGGGCAGGAGGTGATGGATATTCTTCATCAGCTTAACCGCGAAGACGGCAGGACTATCGTGATGGTTACTCATAACGAAACCCAGGCACGCATGACTGACAGAATACTCCGTTTCTTCGACGGCAGACAGGTGGAGTGATATTAAAATTGAAAATTGAAAATTGAAATTCGGAAATTGGACATCGAAAATTTTGAAATTTGATTTTTAGAGTTTTAGGGAATTTTAAAATTATATTGAAAATTATGAATTATTTCAGACAGATAATATACGAGATGAAGCATCAGAGGATGATGACATGGGTGGCTATCAGTGGCACGGCGCTCTCCATTTTCCTCGTGATGGCATTCTTTATAGTAGATAACCTCAGCTCGGTGGATATCGCGCCTGAATCCTCGCGTTCCCGTATTCTGCTGGGTGCGGGGATCCATATCAAAGAGGGGGACCAATATGATAGTTCAGGAATGGACATAACTTTATCTTTTGCTGAAAAAATATATACCGGACTTGACGGAATTGAAGAAATATCAATTGTAAGAGGAGATAAGGCAGCTGAACAGCTGAGTACAGCAGGAAACGAGCCGTTTGTCGCCGACGGAAGGAAAGTAGATGCCAATTATTGGAAAATATTTGATTTTAAATTTATTGACGGAAAACCGTTTGATGATTCCAAGAGAGCTTCCTCTGAACGCTCGGTAGTGTTATCAAGATCAGCAGCCAGACGGCTCTTTAATGAGGATAAAGTCGCCGGAAGAGATATAGAACTCCGTATGATTCCTTATCATGTGGTCGGAGTGGTGGAAGATGTGAGCCCGTTGCTTGATCATACTTACGGGCACTTTTTTACGGCATTGGACGTTGATCAATATCGTAATGTAGAAAAAGATGAGCTGTGGGGTGGTAGCCTAAGTGTAATATTGAAGATGAAGGAGGGTGTTGATGCCTCTTATATCAAAAAGCAGGTAAAGAGCCGCTATGACAGACTGGCAGCTGAAATAAAAAAGCAGAATAAGGAATTGATATATCATCAGCAGCCCTTTACCACTGAAGAGCTCTCCCATAGTTTTGGAAGCAATAATGATCCGGATATGGCGTCCCATCATCGTTCACAATGGATTATCTATACGATTCTTCTCCTTTTACCGGCAATTAATCTGAGCAGTATGACCCGTAGCCGCTTACGCCACAGAGTTTCGGAAATTGGTGTGCGCAGAGCTTTCGGCGCAAAGAAGGTTGATATAATAGGTCAGCTTCTTGGTGAAAATCTTCTCATCACCTGTATAGGAGGCTTAATAGGTTTCATATTGTGTCTTTTTTTCCTTTATCTTGCGTCGCATCTGTTTTTTGAGATGTCAGGTATATTTGAAACTTCACTTGAAGTGCTGAACGTCCGTCCTGATCTTTCAATGCTTTTCCGCTGGCAGAATTTCCTGATTGCTTTTGTAGTCTGCTTTATTCTTAATATCGTCAGTGCTACGGTTCCGGCATGGCAGGCTTCCAGAAGGAATCCGGCAGAGGCAATTTCAGGTGTGCATTAAATCAGCCATAATTTGAACTGACGAAAAATAAAAAAAGACAAATATTAAATAATGAATGTATTAAACTTTCGTACTCTCAAATAATCCTCTAACCCTCAACTTGAGCTTGCGAAAGTTGAATAAGGAATTATTTCACAATTAATATATTTTGAAATGAAACGAAAACTGATTAAGCAGATGTGCCATGAATGGCGCGATAATATATGGCTTATACTCTCCCTGATGATTGTTTTCACTGTGGTCTGGGGAGGTTTATGGCTTATTTATGCCCAGGTGTATGGATATTTTATTCCCAGAGGATATGACTGTACGGATGTATATTCCTTGAATGTAAGGATTATTGAGGAAGGTAGTCCTTATTATGACGAGGAAGGGAAAGATATAGAGACAAAGAGAGATGATTTCCGCACTCTTATAAACCGACTGAAAGCACATCCGACGGTAGAATCAGTCATGTATCATTGGGGCGCGCTTCCATATAATTATAACTATATGGGGACTAATGTTACAGTCGTTGATGACACAATTCCTCAATATTATGGCAATAACCGTGAGGCAAGCCCGGAGATAGTCGATGTGATAAAGCTTAAAAGTCTGACAGGTGCCACTTCAGCTCAGCTTAAGGAAATGCTTCAGCGAGGAGAAATCCTTATATCAAATAATTCGGTATTTGAAGAAAAAGGATATGATCCCATCTCTTTGAAAGGGAGAAAAGTAATATTAGGAAGTGATTCATCCAAGGAATACCGGATAGGCGATGTCATCCAGAATGTCAGAAGAAACGACTATGAGCCTGCTTGGGCAGGCACGATTATCACTCCACTTGATTCTTGGTGGGGACAGGTCGCTGTTAGGGTGAAACCCGGTATGGGAAAGAAATTCGAACAGGCATTCAATGATAATAAAGATTTGCGTATTCAGCGTAATTGCTTCCTGACCGAACTGGAGAGAATGAGCGATGTGCGTGAAGCCAATCAAAGAAGTATTGAAAATGAAATCCGTCAGCTCGTTGTGCTTGTCATATTTGTTCTTATCACCATTTTCCTCGGTCTGCTCGGCACTTTCTGGTTCCGCATTCAACAACGTGTAGGAGAGATTGCAATACGTAAGATTTGCGGAGCCACGAGCCGGAATATCCTTAACAGAGTTATGACGGAAGGTTTGTTGTTACTCTTAATAGCCGCCATTATTTCTTCTGCCATAATGTGGATTTTCGTTATTCCGGGATTATTTGAAAAATGGGGAACCACCGGAATGGAGGTAAGGACATTCTTGCTGCAACTGGGTGCTCTTATATTGGTAGCTTTGGGAATAGTAGCCAGCTTGCTTTATCCTGCTCTCAGAGCTATGAGGATAGAACCTGCTCTTGCTGTTAAGGAGGAATAAAATCTTGAATTCCATGTATAGAATTTTTCATTTTCTCATACTTATAATATCTGTGGGGATTGTCAGGGGACAGTCTCCGCAGACTCTCCTCCTCACGATGGAGGAAGCAATGGCAAAGGCACGCACCGGAAGTGTGGATGCCGAGGTTGCTCTCAACCGTCTTCGCAGTGCATATTGGGGCTATCGCTCATATAAGGCAGAACTACTTCCTGAAGTCGACTTCAGGGCTACGATTCCCTCTTACCGCAAGCAATATTCATCTTATATGAATAGCGAGGGCAGCTACAGTTTTGTACGTAACAATTACCTTCAGATGAACGGCGAACTCTCCCTGACTCAGAATATATGGCTTACGGGAGGATCTGTCGCTCTAACCACCTCACTCGACTTTTACCGTCAGTTAGGAGGCGGAAGCTATAACCGCTTCATGTCGATTCCGGTTGCCGTCACTCTGACGCAGCCAATTTTTGGAGTGAATCATATAAAGTGGGACCGCCGAATCGAACCCGTCAGATATGAAGAGGCTAAGGCAGAGTTCCTGAGTGCTACTGAGGATGTGGCTGCGTCAGCTTTACGCCTTTACTTCTCTCTGCTGATGGCTCGTGAGAACCATAGCATTGCCACTCAGAATGTCAACCAGGCGGAAAAACTCTATGAAGTGGCAAAAGAGAAAAGAGAGATGGGACGCATAAGTCGGAATGATCTTCTTCAGATGGAACTGAATCTTCTGGATGCACGAAGTTCACTCACTGATTGTGAAAGTTCGCTGAAGAGCTCAATGTTTCAGCTTCGCACGTTTCTCGGATTTGACACCGGCATAGATATAGTTCCTGAGATTCCTTTGTCTGTGCCGGATGTCAAAATCGGGTATGAGGAGGCTCTTGACAGGGCATTGGCTAACAACAGTTTCGCCAAGACTATGCTCAGGAATCAGCTGGAAGCAGACTATGAGGTGGCAAAAGCTAAGGGAGCGCAGAGAGAAATCAATCTGTTTGCGCAGATAGGGTATACGGGCACTGACCGGGATATTGCCGGAAGTTATTCCAATCTTAAAGATAATCAGGTGGTTGAGATTGGTGTGTCAATCCCTATTTTGGATTGGGGAAGAAGAAAAGGGAAGGTGAAAGTCGCAGAAAGCAACCGCCGTCTCGTTGAGAGTCAGGTGAGACAGGAGAACCAGAACTTCAGCCAGAATCTGTTTATTCTCATAGAACGCTATGGCAATCAGCAGCAGCAGCTTGAAAGAGCCAAGCGAGCCGATGAGATAGCATCCCAGCGGTATGCTACAAATGTGGAGACTTATCTTGTGGGAAAAATCTCTACTCTTGATCTTAATGATTCCCGCGTGAAGAAAGATGAGGCGAGAAGGGAATACGTCAACGAGCTGTATCTTTTCTGGAATTATTATTATCAGATACGTTCTCTAACTCTTTGGGATTATGAACGTAATTGCAGTATAGATGCAGATTTCGAAGCAATTTTCAAGAATTGAAAAATTTTTGCAGACTCCGACGAATTAATATATATTTGCACTATGATTCTGATTATTGATGATGATAATGCCTTGAGAAAATCGCTGGGGCTTCTTCTCAGGCGCAACGGATATGAAGTCGACGAGGCATCCGGTCCTGACGAAGCGCTTATGAAAGTCAGGCAGAGAGTCTATGACCTCATGCTCATGGATATGAATTATTCGCGAGGCGTCACGGGAGAGGAAGGAATTGAATTGCTGAGAAAAGTGAAGATTTTTCAGCCCGAGACTCCTGTAATCCTTATAACTGCTTGGGGAAGTATCGAACTCGCAGTAGAAGGGATGCGTCATGGTGCATACGATTTTATCACGAAGCCCTGGAACAACACTGTTCTCTTGCAGAGGATTGCTACTGCTATCAATCTGAACAGAGTTAATAAAGGAGCAGAATGTTCAGGTTTCAACAAAGCCGGAATAATAGGAGAGAGCCGTGAGATTAAGGAACTTCTTGACACTGTGGAAAGGATAGCTCCGACGGATGCCCCGGTGCTTGTGCTGGGAGAGAACGGCACGGGCAAAGAGATGGTGGCAAATGCCATACATCTTAACAGCCGCAGAAACGGATCGCCTTTTGTGATGGTCAATCTGGGAGGAATCTCTCAGTCGTTGTTTGAAAGCGAAATGTTCGGACATGCCAAGGGAGCCTTTACGGGAGCTGTGGGAGCAAGAAAAGGGCGGTTTGAGCTTGCCGATAAAGGCACTATTTTTCTTGATGAAATCGGCGACCTTGATATCAGTTGCCAGGTAAAGCTGCTTAGGGTGCTTCAGCAGCATACATTTGAACCATTAGGAGATTCACGTACGCGGAAAGTTGATATCCGGGTTGTATCTGCCACAAATGCCGATCTCAGGAAAATGGTGGAACAGCGCACTTTCAGGGAGGATTTATTCTATCGCATCAATCTCATCACTCTCCATCTTCCGGCACTAAGGGAACGGCGTGAGGATATTCCGCTTCTTGTCAGCCATTTTATTGAGCAGGGAGCGCGTGCCAACGGTATTAAGGTGCCGGAGGTCTCAGCCGAAGGGATGGAGTTTCTGACACGTCTTCCATATCCGGGCAATATCCGTCAATTGAAGAATATGGTGGAGAGGGCAATGCTGACCGGGGGAGCACGTTTAGAAAAGAATGACTTCCTTAATGTAACCGGAAATGCCTTGGAGGAGAAGGATGTGAAACCGGCAGGCACAATCGGAGATATGGAGAAGGTAATGATAGAAAAGGCGCTTGAAGAGGCAGGAGGAAATTACAGCAGGGCATCAAGGATTCTCGGACTCACAAGACAGGCGCTTTACAGAAGAATGGAGAAATACGGTCTGAAATGAGAAATGTCATTTTCATAATATGGACAGCTTTAATAATCGCTGCCGGAGTAATGACTTTAACAGATGCCGAGGCTTGGAGGATATGGATTATTTCATGTTTAGCGATGGCTTTGGTTTTTATGGTGTTGTTTTTTCGGATGACAGTGCTTCCGGGAAGAGTCGTTACCCGAGGATTTGAACTTCTCGAGGCTCAGGATTTCAATAATCGTCTTGTAGAGGTCGGGGAGAGGACTGCCGACAGGACGGTGCGCCTGTTCAATTCCATGATTGACCGTCTGCGTAATGAACGTCTGCTCAATATGGAACGCGAGAGTTTTCTTCATCTGCTGGTCGCCGCTTCTCCGATGGGGGTCCTTATGCTTGATCTTGACGGAAAAATAACAATGGCTAATGATGCCTTCCTTAATCTGTGTGGCATAAAGGAATTTGGAGAACTGGAGGGAAAAAAGATTGCCGAACTTCCTGACAATCTGAAAAGATGGCTTGAGGGCATTCCCTATCAGGAATCAGTCGTGTTCCGACCGGGAGATTCAAGGTTGTTCAAAGGTAGTCATCTGAGTTTTGTTCAGAGTGGGTTTAACCGTCATTTCTTTCTTTTGGAAAATCTTACTGAGGAGGTGATGCAGGCTGAAAGGAGCGCTTATGAGAAGGTGATTCGCATGATGTCGCATGAAGTGAATAATACCATGGGAGGAGTCAGGACCGTTTTCGGAATGCTGCTTGACGAAACTGAGGATGAAGATTTGAGAGAGGTAGTGGAGAGTTGCGACAGACGTTGCGGAGAAGTGTGTACGTTTATAAATGATTATGCAGATGTGGTGCGTCTTCCCATGCCTGATCTTAAACAAATGAATTTAGGAGATATGCTTGCGGAAACCTTGCCGTTTCTGAGAACATTAGCACCTGACGATATAGAAATATGTCTTGATGTAGAAGGAGAGCTAATGATGAAAGGAGATAGGACGCAGCTTGAACAGGTAGTGGTCAATATAGTAAAAAATGCTGTCGAGAGCTTTAATGGCAGCCGAAAGGATTATTCAGAGGGGGGGAAGAGGATAGAAATAAGGGTAATAAAGAATGGTAAAGCTATTATTCTGAACATATCGAATAATGGAAATGAGATACTTCCGGAAACAGCATCTCAGTTGTTTTCACCGTTTTTCACAACAAAACCGGATGGGAAAGGACTCGGGCTGACCCTTACAGGAGAAATTCTGGGTAATCATAATGCGAGGTGGTCGCTTCAGACAAACGAAAACGGAATAACAGTTTTTTCTATAAATTTTCCTAATGATATCAGATAACGTGAGATCAGACTGCAATTATGATAGATA
Source organism: Muribaculaceae bacterium (assembly GCA_029062985.1). GTDB lineage: Bacteria > Bacteroidota > Bacteroidia > Bacteroidales > Muribaculaceae > Lepagella. The sequence goes on along the minus strand of JAIDPA010000075.1, from coordinate 11,940 downwards.
CATTATGACTCCCTGATACGCCGCATACTACGCCATTAACTTGAATTCGCAGAACTTAGACAAAATTTAGAATAAAAAAATACCGGAACTTGCCGATATAAGCAGGTTCCGGTTATCAATTTTCATCTATTATCTCTATATAGGGGATAATATCAGCAATCTTTATTTCTTGGTGATATGAATGCTTATGCTTCCGTCGGGAGCTACGTTGATATCGAGCGACATACCCGGACCTACGTGAATTGTGCCTTCTCCCGTATAGGTGTGTAGGGCTGTAGGCGCATGGCCTGTACCACCTTCGAGGGGATGAAGAGCCTTATTTTCATCTATTCTTTCAACGGGATCAACTTTCACATTGGCAACCTTTGCCGGCTGATGAGCCTGTACGGGTTTCGGCGCCGGAGCTGCCCCTTTCGCTACTTCTCCAAATTCAATGATTGGCTGGTCAGTTGCAATAACATCACCCTCTGCAACAAGGAATTTGGCAATGACACCATCACGATCGGAGACGAGATTATTCTCCATCTTCATTGCCTCATAAATCAGAAGGGTATCACCGGTCTTGACAGCATCACCGGGTTTGGCGACAAGAGAGATGACTGTTCCACCCATGGGAGCCACCATTACCTCGGCGGGACCGGCAGGAGCCGCAGCGGGAGCGGCAGACTTATTCTCACACCCTGCAAATTCAATGAGAGGCTGGTCAGTGGCAATAACATCTCCTTCTTTGACAAGAACCTGTTTAACGACTCCCTCCATATCGCAAGCGAGATCGTTTTCCATCTTCATTGCCTCATAAACGAGCACTATATCGCCCGGTTTAACCTTATCGCCCGGTTTAACCTTGATTGATATAACCGTACCACCCATAGGAGCCGGGAAGACAGCGCCTGTCACCTGTTCGTCAGAGCCACTTTCCTGTGCTTTCGGAGACTCTTGAGCGGGTTTGTTAGCTTCATACTCAGCCTTACGTTTATTTGTAAGGTAGGTCTTGGCAACAGTGGGAAGAAGTTCCAATAAGAGCTTTTCTTCTTCGTTGGCAGCAAGATTAACTCCACCTAAATTATCTAAGACAGGATTTTCCGGTTCTTTGTAGGATGATGTGTCGTAAGGTTTCTCATCCGCGCTCCCTGTGATAAGCTTACGGAACTCAGGATCAACAGGTGCAGGAGTTGTGCCATATTCCCCCTTTACGAGAGATATGAACTGATTGTTCTTATTGGTATAGTCCGGCTTTCCGGCACGACGGTCGAGAGCCAGAGCAACTGCCTGTGACCCTACAATCTGGCTTGTGGGTGTCACGAGAGGAACGAGACCTGCATCACGACGCACTTTTGGAATGAGCGCCATTGCTTCTTCAAGAACATCTTCAGCTTTCAGAGCGCGAAGATTAGCTACCATATTGGAATACATACCGCCCGGAACCTCAGCATTCTTTACAATTTCATTCGGCTTCGGGAACCCGAAATATGCTTCAATCTTATGGCAGGCATCGAGGAGTTCATCTTCTTTATCCATTTGTGCAGCCTCAATTGCGCGGTCAAATTCGGTGTCAATATCAGCCGGCATTTCTGCGAAAGCCTCGTCAAAATCACGTGGCAACTTATCCTTGTTAAGGTCAAAGTCAGCAAGTGCCATACGTGCGTTTTTGAGCTCCTTGCGGATTTTGCCGACAGCTTCCATATTGACATCGAGTTCGACACCCAATTTCTTACAGAAAATATCAATAAGCTCGATGGCAGGAGCTGCTGAACCCCCACCGAACCACCATATATTTGTGTCGACAATATCAACACCTTGAATAATAGCTGTAAGGACAGAAGCCAATCCGTAGCCGGGAGTGCAATGGGTATGGAAATCAACAGGCACGCTGAGAGCTTCTTTCAGCTTGGGCATAAGGGAATAGATGCGGGAGGGGTTAACAAGCCCTGCCATATCTTTGAGGGTAACCATTTTCGCACCGAGTTTTTCCATTTCGACCGCTTTATTGACAAAGTAGTCATCAGTGAAAATTTTCTCCTCTTCGGGTGTGCCTTTCGGGTCAATAGTATAGCAGACGGCAGTATCGGCAATAGTTTCATTGCCGTTATAACCATTGAGCTCGTTAATCATTTTGATAGAGCTCTTTATATTGTCGATGTCATTAAGAGCATCAAAAATACGCATCACGTTAAGCCCGTTTTCAACGGCTTTCTTATAGAAACCTTCGAGGACACTGTCGGGATAGGGCACATATCCGAATAGATTGCGTCCGCGTGAAAGGGCTGATAAGAGTGAAATCCCCTTCATCTCTTTTGAGCAGGCGCGCAGACGATCCCAGGGACTTTCGCCGAGATACCTCATTACGGAATCGGGGACAGCACCACCCCAGACTTCCATAATATAGAACTTCGCCTCGCGGTAGAGTGGGAGGAGTTTATCAACATTCTCCTGTTTAAGGCGTGTCGCGAATAAGGACTGCTGGCCATCGCGCAGCGTCAAATCTCTAACTTTTAGTTTCTTTGCCATCTTGTTTATCTAATTTGGGTATGACATAGAGTATTAATGCCCAAAATTAGTGATAAAATCTTAATTAAAGAAATTTTTCCGCAAAAGAAAAAGGAGAAATCAAAATTTTAATGAGTTGGTAACGTTTAAAAGAAAAAAATTTATAAAAAATAAAAATCATGCTTTGAAATAACTCTCATTATTATGAAAAAGATAGGAATAATAAGTGATACACATGGTTACTGGGATGATCGTTATGCCATACATTTTGCTGACTGTGATGAAGTATGGATTGCAGGCGATATAGGTGATTACGGAATTGTTGAGCGTTTTCAGGAAATTGTTCCTGTGGTCAGAGCTGTGTCCGGTAATATCGACCATGGCATGGTGAGAAGAAAATGCCGCGAACTGGAAATATTTGATGTGGAAGATGTCAAGGTGCTTCTCACTCATATTGGAGGTTATCCCGGAAAATGGGCGAAAGGTATGAAAAAAATGTTGCAGGAAGAGGGAATAAATCTGATGATCGACGGTCATTCTCACATATTGAAAGTGATTTATGACAAGGAGCTTGATTTGCTCCATATTAATCCGGGAGCAGCCGGACAGGCGGGGTGGCATAAAGTCCGTACGCTTGTCAGACTGACCATTGAGGGAAATGATATGAAAGACTGCGAGATAATTGAGCTTTCAAAAGGAAATTAGCGATGTCGTTTGATAGATTTGAGGATATTTTGAAAGATTGAGGCAACCATTGATGAATTTAATTTGTTTGATAAATGAAACCTCCGATGGTTTTAACAATTCAACTTTCGGAAGCTTAATTTAAGGGCTGAATACTTTAACTCTTAAGTTGAGTTGATGAAATTTAAATAAACATACCGCTATAAGATTTAATTATGAAAAAGACATTCTTGCTTCTTGTCGTTATGCTTTCAGCCTTGGTAGGTAAAGCACAGATAAATATTCCTCCTCAGGAAATTCATTATGATGTTCATTATCACTGGGGGATAATTGATGTCATGATAGCCCATGGTGTGGTCACAATGGAAACTGAGGGTAATAATTTCAGGGCAACTCTGGATGGAAACAGTATCCCTTGGGATGGAAGGATTTTCTGTGTGTCTGACACTCTTCATGCCACCATGGCTCCGACCTCCGGATTAAGCCGGGAAACCGTTACTTATGAAAACGGGTGGTATCTGAAACCGAAGGTGACCGAATATCGTACGAATTCATTTGACCCCTCCAATCCTGCAAATTATAAGAATATCAAAGGACAGGGCACGCTTAATGCAAGTGATGACACTATGGAGGCAATCACTGTCACTGCCGATATGCTCGGTATGTTCTATTATTTCAGACAGATTGATTTCGAGAGTATGACTCCCGGGAGCAGTATAACTATTCCTATAACAGTAGAAGGAGGCGACCCTCAGAAAGTTGTAGTGACATATAACGGAAAATCAAGCTATTCAGTGGGAGGCAATACATATCCTACTTATTCTGCTCAATATGAATACACATATCACGGTGCAATGAGCGGTTATCCCGTAAAGGCGGAGGTGTCGGTTTCAAGCCGTGTGCCCTTACTGCTGAGTGCAAGTCTGCCCGCCGGACATGTTGAGATGATACACAATCCGGAATAAACTTACAGTTTCCCTAAATACATATATTTCACGAGACGGTTCTTGAATAGGACCGTCTTTTTTATTCAAATCAAGCTTAGAGTGCGAATCCGAAATTTTTAGGAATGTGCTCTTAATCACGAAAGATATTATTATGTTTGTTTTTATTGAAGAGCTTTATTAATTTTGTAAGGGAAACAGAGAAGTGATAAATCACTATCTATAAAATTCTGATACATTATGATAAACGAAATTCTGAACCACAACAAGAAATTTGTAGAAGAGAAGGGGTATGAAAGATTCCTCACAGATAAATATCCCAATAAGCGAATAGCAATCGTAACCTGCATGGACACCCGTCTTGTGGAGCTGTTGCCGGCAGCGCTCGGTTTTAAAAACGGCGATGTCAAGGTGATAAAGAATGCAGGCGCGACTATCACCAATCCTTTCGACAGCACCATGAGAAGTCTGCTTGTGGCAGTCTATGAGTTAGGTGTGAATGAAATCATGATAATCGGTCATACGGAATGCGGAGTGCAGGGAATGGATAGTAAGGAAATGCTTCATGCGATGAAGGAACGCGGCATTCCTGAAGAAAATATTAAGCTTATGAAACATTGCGGCATCGACCTCGACAACTGGCTGCATGGTTTTGATGAAACTTCAGAGGCAATCATAGAGACGGTTGATCTTGTGCGTAATCATCCGCTGATGGCTAAGGATGTGATTGTTAAAGGGTATATCATGGATTCCGTGACCGGAGAACTTACTCAACTATAACACGTATCTTATGATTGCTGAGGGGCAAGATAATGCTGAAGAGATTTTTCCGATAGTGGATGAAAATGGTGTCCCTATCGGAAAAGCTACAAGAGGAGAATGCCACGGCGGGAAAAAATTACTGCATCCCGTCGTGCATCTCCACGTGTTTAATCCTAAGGGAGAACTTTTTCTACAGCGTCGTCCTGAATGGAAGGATATCCAGCCCGGGAAATGGGATACAGCCGTTGGTGGGCATATTGATTACGGAGAAAATGTATCGGATGCACTCAGGAGAGAAGCTTATGAAGAACTCGCATTAACCGGATATGAATTTACTCATCTTCTTTCCTACATATTTGAATCAGAAAGGGAGAGGGAATATGTAAATGTATTTATTACTGTTACCTCCCTTACTCCGCAACCGTCAAGGGAAACTGCCGGAGGACGTTTCTGGACTCTGGAAGAACTAAAGGAGAATTTGGGTAAGGGTGTTTTTACTCCGAATTTTGAACAAGAGTTTCAGACTCATGTCTTGCCTAATCTGTCAAAATATTCAATCTTCGCAGCCGAAAGTTGAATAAAGTAAATATAACATGGTGAATAAATGGGTATAAAGAGCAGGTATCTTCTTTTTCTTATAGTATTCTTAGGAGCCTTGTCGGCTTTTGGTCCGTTCGTGACCGATTTCTATCTCCCGGTAATGCCCTCCATGGCTGGAGTCTTCTCCACGACTACCTCTATGGTGCAGCTCGGACTTGCAGCAAGTATGATCGGACTTGCTGTCGGACAGGTGATATTCGGTCCGTTAAGTGATAAATGGGGACGTCGTCCGGTATTACTCGCATCGATGGCGCTTTTCTCTGTCGCAGCGTTTGTGTCGCTATTCTCCCCGACAATAGAATTTTTTAATATCTGTCGTTTTCTGCAAGGTCTCGGAGGGGCAGGCGGAATTGTCTTGTCGCGTTCGATAGCCACTGATTGCTGGGAAGGAAGGGAATTGGCAAAATCATTGACTATTATCTCTGCTATAAACGGAATAGCACCGGTTGCTGCGCCGATAATCGGCGGACTGACAGGTCAATTCACCGGATGGCGAGGCATATTTATTATTCTCCTGCTAATCGGGCTTATCCTTTTCGCAATGTGTATCGTCTTCCGGGAGTCTGTTCCCCCTGAAAACAGGATTCAGGGTTCCTGGAAAAATGTAGCTCAAAGTTTCTTCCGCCTTTTCCGACATAGATATTTCAATGTCTATCTTGCCATCTACGGTTTCGGTTATAGTGTTCTCTTCGGCTACCTTTCCTCCGCCTCTTTTATTGTGCAGAATCATTTCGGCTTCAATGAGCTGCAGTTTTCTCTCGTATTTGCTCTGAATGCTTTCGGCTCAATAATAGGCTCCGTTCTGGCGTTGAGATTTAAGGAAATGAAAAATGCAGCTTTTTTTGCAATGTGTGGGATTACGATTGCCACCGGTCTACAGTTTGTTTTCTATTTCCTCACAGACACTTTTGTCGTCTATGAGGGATTCACTTTCCTTACGCTGCTTTTCCTTGGTTTCATGTTCCCCTCCGTGACGTCTCTGACTATGGAGGAGGGGAAAGAGGCTGTAGGGAGTGCATCAGCCGTACTCGGTAGCGTAGGTTACCTTTCCGGCGGACTCATCTCCCCGTTGGTTGGTATCGGAAATATTGTATTCACAAGCGCTCTTGTTCTGTTTATCAGTTCTATTGGAGGAGTGGGTTTTGGATTTATTGCATGGAGACGTAAGACACGTCCTGCCGATATTTGAATCAGTCAGGATATTTCATGTTTTCAGGCTTTATGTCAGTCAGCACCTCATCAAGAAATATTTTAGCTGCTTTACGGGCTGCCTGGAGGTCGTTGAAAGAGAAATTGCCGCAATCTTTGGGCGTTGCACCCGGTATTTCTCCTTCAAAGTCAGCAATAAAGGAGAAGGTATCCCGAAGAAGAGGCACTATCTGTTGCGGTGTTAAATCTCCCTGCATGATAAGGTAGTTGCCTGTGCAGCATCCCATGGGACCCCAATAGACGATTCGATCCTTCCACTCGGGTGAGTTGCGCAGAAAGGTGGCAGCAAGATGTTCCATAGAATGAAGAGCCTCCGGTGAGAGTGCAGCCTGACGGTTTGGTTCTGTAAGACGAACGTCGAAAGTGGTAAGGAAATCACCCGAAGGAGTTCTGTCCCGACGGGAAACGTAGACTCCCCGGAGCAGACGGTTATGGTCGATTGTGAAGCTTGCTATCTTTTCCATAAAATTCTTTATTTGTCATCAGGATGCAAAATTAAGAATAAAAGGAGTAAATTGAAGAATCAAATCTGAGGAAAAATAGGAAAACTTCAGAATTTTTATTTAACTTTGGGGATGATAAAAATTTTCAAAATAATAAAGTTATGAGAAAGTCGATAGTAGCGATAGCAATGACAGCCATGTTGTCAGGAATGGTATGTCTGAATTCATGTGGCAGTGGAGGCAAGACAGAAGCCGCTGATTCAGCGACTGTGATTGATGAGGCAGCTTTTGTAGAAGCGCAGCCGATAAAGAGTGGTGAATATTATGCCGTCAGATACGATATAGAGGGTGAGAATGCTCGTAAGGGAGCATTTGACGGGCGCATGATGGCAACTCTTTCTCCTGAATTAACAGTGCTTTATGTATATGAGAACGGAAACCGGACAAAAATTGACCATAAGGTGATACTTGAAAAACCTTTTGAGAAAGGCGACAGCGGAAACTATCGCAGTGTAGACTCAAAAGGTCTTCCGGTAATAATAAATACGGACAGCACCGTCTATGTGCTCACTTTTGAGAAAGGGAAAGAGAAATATAATATCAGCTTCGACTCAAAACCGAAATCAGAAGCATCTGCTTTCGATATGCAGCAACGCATCAACGAGCAGGTCCAGAAGAATAAATAAAGAAGAATAAATAATAGGTTAAGCAGTAATCTAATCGTCTTATTCAGTTGTTAATAATAGCGGAATAATTATTCCGCTATTATTTTTTAAGCCCTTATATCAGTTAAGGTCTTTTGAATCTTTATTAAAATCTAATTTTCTATGCTGCACACACTTTCCAACAAGATTCGACATTTTTTCCATGTAGTCAGTAATATTCGTCCGATAGTCTGGATTATAACCTATATCTGTCTGACTCCGGTCTTTGCTCTCATTTATTGGGCACTTCCCGACGGTCAGTTCCGTATTCCGGATGGCGCGGGCACAGATTTCGGCTCGTGGCTGTATTACAGTATTGTGACCATCACGACACTTGGTTTCGGTGATTACACTCCGGCTCATGGTTGGGCACAGGCGGTAACTGCCATAGAAGTGATGTGCGGCTTGGTATTCCTCGGATTCTTCCTGAATGCGGTTGGTTCCATGAAGTCAGAAATTGATGTAGAGTCAGAAGTTGAAAAACAACGTCAGGTTCATTTCAAGATGGAGAAGGAGAAGCTTATGAAGATTATTCCCGGCTTGATGCATAATCTTAATAACTTCCTCGCATATTGTTATGCACTGACCACTCCGATTGCAGAGAGAAACAAAGAAGACGCCCGTTATAATCCGGATTTTACATTCAATGACCTTTCAGATCTTTTCAAACCCTCGGGCCTTGCGTTTGATGGTTCGAGTCTTCCTGTGGTAGGGAGATTTATGAAATCAGCTTCTCAGACAAGTCTGATGCTTGATTCTCTTCAGCAGCGTGTAGACCTTACCCTATGGCCCGAACTCGTTGATGATTGCTTTGCCTTTGTGGCAGACTATCAGATGTTCTCCTCAGAAGATGTGCTGACCAAAAATGCCACAGCTCTTCTTCCGGCAGATTCCCCATTGACTGCCGAAGTTGCGGAATCGAAAATAAGCAAGGAAATAGCCGGCTGGACAGGTCCGCTTGAGTTTGCTCATAATAGCGAGATGCAGGCAATAGGAGAGCTTTACTATTTCATTAAGGAAAATGCACGTATAGCATTGAATCTCGAACAGGTGCTGACAAAACTCAGCGCCCAGTAATAAAAAACGGATGCGCAACTGCGCATCCGTTTTTTATTACTGCAAATCATGTCATCTGCGTTTGGGAGTTCTCACTGCCAATTCAGGATGTTGTTCGAGAGTGAAATTGAAGAAATCATCGTATGGTTTCAGTATACGGAATAGGTTTCCGATTTTTTTTACAATATCTTTTGAACTGAAATCTTTATCTGACAGAGGAGCAGCAAATACAAAACTTTTAGGTTTTATCAAATCCATATATTCCCAATCTTTTGGAAATCCTTTAGGAGCCGTTTTTAGAGGTTCCTGCCAGTAGGGCTTGAAGGAGTCTGCAAATTCAGTATTATTAATAATTTCCAGATATTCTTCCACATTATTGTATATTTCAGCGCGATATATTTTTAAGAGTGGAGATTCCGGAAACCATGCTCCGCCTGCTACGAGACACTCTCCCGGTTCGATATGAACATAATACCCGCAATATTCACTTTTTTTGCCTCCACGAGGATTAATGTAAATTCCGATATGATTCTTGTAGGGCGTCTTGTCGGCAGAAAAGCGTGTGTCGCGATATATTCGGTATAGACAATCACCCGGCGTAAGATAAGCGGCAGTAGGTTCTATTTCCGCTAACTCATTGATTAAAAGTTGAGTGAAATTCTCAATATAAGCTCTAACCTTAAGATATTCGTCCTTATGCTCATTAAACCATTCGCGATTATTGTTAGCCGCTAATTGCTTCAGAAATTTTATCGTATTATTCATTTCTTCATTTAAGTTAAGTTTCCCTTAATATTCTAACAAATTTTATTCCGGAAGTCTTTAATTTTACTTGTTTTTTATTAATTTTGAAGCGAACTAACTTCAATAATTGTCTCACGAAACGAGACAACTTGCATTTTTTAGATAATTTTAATCTTTTGATATCATGAGTGAGACAGAAATCAAAACCATGAACGAAAAATCGCTGAGAACCCGATCTGCGGGAAGTCTGAATGAGATTTTCCATATTCCGGACTTTCAGAGAGGTTACCGGTGGAGACGTGAGGAGGTGAAAACTCTGCTCGACGACCTTAATTCTCATCTTAAGAATCATTCGTATATTGACAATTTGAGTCCCTACTATCTTCAGCCTATAGTAGTTTTTGAGAGAGAAGACGGTTCATATAACCTCATTGACGGACAACAACGTCTGACAACTCTCTTCTTAATCAATATGGCACTACAGAAGAGAAAAGAGGTGGAAGAGAAGATAAGCGAAACTCTCGCTCAGCAGGATATCCCTTATAATAATCCTCTTGAAGATCTGAAACCCCTGGCTTATTCGGTTATTTACGACACTCGGACTGACTCTGAGGATTTTCTAAAGAATATATCTGACAAGACTATAGATGAGGCAGGCAAATTTCCTGATTTCCTCTATATGTGGCATGCATATCAGGCAGCAAAGGAATGGATTGATCAGCATTTGAAGAAAAAAGATATTAATCTCCATAATCTTGCATCGCTGCTGGAGGATAAAGTGAAACTGATTTGGTATGAGCTTCCTAAGGGGGGCGATCAATGGAAAAAATTCTCTGATCTGAATATCGGAAAAATTCCTCTGACCAATTCCGAACTTATAAAGGCGCTCTTTCTGAGAGACGATAATAATCTTATGGAGGAACATGAGAAAACCACTGTCGTGCAGCAGTGGGATGACATGGAACGGGAATTGGGTGACAAAGATTTCTGGTCGTTTCTGACTAATGAAGAACCTGAAAAATATGATACTAAAATAGATCTTATTTTTGATATAATCGCCAACAAAAGTCCTGATGAATATGACGATTATTTCACTTTCATTCAGTTTGACAAGAAATTGAAGGGAGAAGACGGCAGAAATATTGCAGGAAAGGATAGATGGGATGAGGTGTATCTTCAGTATCTCCGGCTCAGAGATTGGTATGAAGCTGAAGATAATGAGTATTATCACAAAATTGGTTATCTTGTGGCTGCCGGTAAAAATCTTCAGGAGATATTCAATGCTACGGTCACTAAAGATCAGAAACAATTCCGCAAATATCTTGATGACGAGATAAAGAATACCATAAATCTTAACGGACGAAAACTTGAAGAACTCAGTTATGCCAATGATTATAGTCTTATCACGCGAATATTGCTGCTTTTCAACGTGATGACTCTTCAGAAAGGTGGCGATAGGAGCAGACGGTATTCATTCCGGCGCCATAAGAGAGTGAAAGGAGGGTGGAGTCTGGAGCACATTCATGCCCAAAATTCAAGAGGTTTGACTAAAGGTAAGGAGTGGAACGCCTGGATTAGCGCTCATATTCCTGTCTTAAACAGATTCAGAGATTTCAACATTCTGGCAGGAAATAAGGATAAAGTGGTGAATATAGAGGAAATAATAAAAAGGATGAAAGATTTTCTTACAGATCTTGCCGAAAATCCTAAAGAGGGGCAGCTTTCCGCACGCTTCGACCAGATAAATGAAGATTTCTCAAAAATATATTATGACGGCATAGATACTGATTACGACGAATACAAAGACAGTATCGCTAACCTTGCCCTTTTGGGTAGAGATGATAATGCAGCTCTGAATAATGCGGTGTTCAGTGTGAAGCGGGATAAGATTCTTAACCGTTCCGAAGAGGGATTCGTACCTTTCTGCACACGTGAGGTTTTCCTTAAAGCCTATAACGAGTCAGATGAAAATGAGCAGTTCTTTTTCTGGAGTGAGACTGACCGCAAGAATTATCTCGAAAAGATAAAGAATGTGCTTGAGGATTATCTTCCGAAAGAGACTGAGGAAAACGATGAAAAATATCTTTACGAAAATTAAGTTGAAATGGCTTCCGACAACAATATAATAGATAAAATGGGTAGAATTTCTTCATTTTATGAAATGTTGACCTCTCCCGATCCGCACCTTAAGTTAGATCTGATAAAGGTGCCGAAGATTCAACGCGATTATGTGCAGGGACGTCCCCGAAAAGAGTCGCTTAGGGAAAATTTTCACAATACCCTTTTCTCCGCTATAGAAAAAGCCAA
>JAIDPA010000074.1 GCA_029062985.1 Muribaculaceae bacterium | reverse complement strand
TATTTCATCCTCATCACTTAAAGCGGGTGATATTGTCAATGTGAAGATTGAGAAAGCTTACCCTTTTGAGGTTGAAGGTAGCGTAGTCAACTGATTTGCATCTTTTATATATTTTAAAATCCACTTTTTCTCATCTAACCCTAATCTGATCATGGGTATTCGATATGATAAAGATTCTTTAAGAGCCAACAACGGACCGACAATATATTTTACTGACCCAACGTCGCTTTTGATGCTCCGAAATGAAATAAGGAGTGCATTGGAAGCGAATCTTTCTGTTTATGTCTATCGCCGTCCTGGAGATATGATGATAACATTCGGCACATCGGAGAGTGTTGTCGAAGGATTAGAACATCCGGGATTTGTTATCGCTCCGTTTCTCCCTTCCCTCCCCTATCTCACCATACCATTCAAACCGGTTGCTCACGCTTCCGGCTGTCTGACAAATAAATTTCCTTTTCCTGCCCGTTCTACTAATAAAGAAGAACATCGTGCGGAAATAGATGCTATTCAGACAGCATTAAGAGAAAATGGAGGCGGAAAAATTATTGCAGCCAGAATCATTGTTGAAGAAGGCAGCGTTAGCGTAGCGGATACTTTCTTCAATTTGTGCCAACAGAATCCGAATGCCTTCGTGTTCTGTTTCAACACTCCTCAGACCGGGTGCTGGATAGGCGCTTCTCCCGAACTTCTTCTCGAAAGCCGCAGAGGTCTGTTTCAGACTATGGCTCTCGCAGGCACCAGACCGGCGGATTCCGAAGGACCATGGGATGAAAAGAATATCGAGGAACAGAGGATGGTGACCGATTTTATTGAGGATATGCTGGCAACTCATAATATAAAGAGCGAAACCGGAGAAACTTTTACTTTTTCAGCCGGAAAAGTTGAGCATATATGCACCCCGATAAGCGGTGAAACTGAAGAAGCTTTCAGTTCTTCCCGGCTTTCAGAACTTCTCCACAGTCTTTCTCCCACTCCGGCTCTTTGCGGCTTGCCCCGCGAATTGGCTCTCAAAGTGATATCATCTCAGGAAAATGGCGACCGCGGTTGCTACGGCGGGTTCTGCGGCCCTTATCGTTCGCCTCAGGATTTTCAGTTTCAGGTAATTCTGAGATGTGCCCGGATAGAGCAAAAACGTTTCTGCCTGTATGCAGGAGGTGGAATAACACTTAAATCTTCACCAGAATCGGAATGGAAGGAAACCGAACTTAAAGCCACCACTCTCCTTGATTCCTTACGACTGAACTGATGATATTGCGATTCTGAATTTATGACATTGAATAAACTCTAATTAATATTCTAACAAAATGAAAACAACAAAAGCTTTTCTGCTTATTGCTCTGGCTTTAGGTGCCAATGCTGCCTTAGCCCAGGAGCACCTGAAAAGTCTTGACCCCAAGGGTATCGACCAGAACACCCCGGCGTCAAAAGACTTCTATCAGCATGTGAACAAAGGATGGATTGAGAGTCATCCTCTCACTCCTGAATATGCCCGCTACGGACAGTTCAACATCCTCAACGATTCAAGCAATAATCGTGTGCGCCGCATTGTCACCAACCTTGCTTCAAAGAATCCTGAAAAAGGCACAACTGCCTATAAGATTGCCACAGTCTATGAATCGGCAATGGATTCTGTTCGCCGTAACAAATTAGGCGCCGACCCTATCAAAGGAGAGTTGGCAAAGATTGAAAATACTCCTTCAGAGGGTATGGAAGATCTTTTCCTCTATATGCAGAAGAATTATTCCTCACCGTTCCTTGGCGCAGGTCACATGGAAGACCTTGCAAACAGCAAGGTGTATGCTATGTATGTCAGTGGTGGTGGCATAGGTCTCGGCGACCGCGATTATTATCTGAAAAATGATAAGCGCAACAAAGAGGTGCGCGAGGCATATAAGAAACTGATCCAGACTCAGATGATGAATGCCGGTTATAGCAAAAAAGACGCTGCCCGTATTGTCAAGAATGTCATGAAGATTGAGACTCTCCTTGCTGATTCTACATGGACACGCGAAGAAAGCCGTAATATTCCGGCAATCTATAATCCTTATCCGGCAGAGGAAGTTAAGAAAATGTTCCCTAACACTCCATGGGACCGTCTCTTTAAGGAGACTATGGGAATTGACACTCCTGAAACCTTGATCGTGACCACTTTCAATACCATCAAGCAGGGTGATAATCTAATGAAATCTCTTTCAGATCGTGAAAAGAAAGATTATTACCTCTGGAAACTCGTAAACGGTGCTTCAGGCACGCTCAGTGATGCGTTCTCAGATGCAAATTTCGAGTTCAATAAGGTGATGAGCGGTGTTCAGGAACAGCGTCCTCGCTGGAAACGTGCTCTCGGTGCAGTTGAAGGGGTGCTTGGTGAAGGTATCGGTGAACTTTATGTTGAGGAGTATTTCCCTCAGAGCTCAAAAGATTATATGGTAGGGCTTGTCGAGAATCTTCGCAATGCACTTGGCAAACATATCATGCACTTGCCTTGGATGAGTGATGACACCAAGGTGCAGGCTCTTAAGAAGCTTAATGCAATTACTGTCAAGATCGGCTATCCTGACAAATGGAAGGATTATTCCAAACTTAATCTCGATCCGGAACTCTCTTATTGGGAGAATATGCACAATGCCAATATGTGGGCTCAGGAAGAATATCTTGCCAAATGGGGTAAACCTGTTGACCGTTCTGAATGGGGTATGACTCCTCAGACAATCAATGCCTATTATAATCCTGTAGCCAACGAAATAGTATTCCCGGCGGGTATTCTCCAGGCTCCATTCTACGATCCGAATGCCAGCGACGCTGAAAACTATGGTGGTATCGGTGTTGTAATCGGTCATGAACTTACTCATGGATTCGATGATCAGGGTCGTAATTTTGATGCAGACGGCAATATGATCAACTGGTGGACTCCGGAAGATGCAGAGGCATTCGGCAAACTTGCTCAGGGTCTCGTTGATCAGTATTCTGCTGTTGAAGTTCTTCCCGGTCTTAATGCTAACGGACAGTACACACTCGGTGAAAATATTGCCGATCAGGGTGGTCTGAGAATTGCTTTGACAGCTTTCCTGGATGCTCAGAAGAAGAAAGGTGTAGACGTTAAGAGTGAAGAGGCAAAAATTGACGGACTCGACCCGATGCAGGTGTTCTACCTCAACTTCGCAAATCTCTGGGCTAATAACATCCGTGATGAGGAAATACGTTCGCTCACAACCGGCGATGTTCACTCACTGGGTAAACTTCGCGTAAACGTCTCTGTCCGCAATCTTGCTCCATTCTTTGAATCATTCAATATTCAGGAAGGGGATGAAATGTTCCGTCCAGAATCCGAACGAGTTATCATCTGGTAAAAATTCAGAATATAATAAAATTATAAACCCCATTGCCGACGTCGGCAATGGGGTTTATAATTTTATTAATCTCAATT
>JAIDPA010000073.1 GCA_029062985.1 Muribaculaceae bacterium | reverse complement strand
CCTTATGTATTTAAAGGGAGCTATCGGAAGGCTAACAGAAGCCGAATAGACTCTTTCACAGGTATTGGCGATGAAAAGGCACTGAAGATTCTGGAGAAGGTCAAAAAGACTTTCGGCATACCGGTTGTCACAGATATTCATCTTCCGGCAGAGGCAGAGATGGCGGCAGCTTACGTTGATATGCTGCAGATTCCGGCATTTTTGTGCCGTCAGACCGATTTGCTTGTTGCAGCTGCACAGACAGGAAAGTTTGTAAATATAAAGAAAGGCCAATTTCTTGCCCCGGAAGCCATGAAATTCGCTGTGGATAAAGTTCGTGATTCCGGAAATGATAATGTAGCTGTGACAGAGAGAGGAACAACTTTCGGCTATCAGGATCTTATCGTCGATATGCGCGGATTCCCCGAAATGAAGGAATGTTGCAAGTGTCCGGTAATCATAGATGCCACTCATTCCCTTCAGCAGCCGAATCAGTCGGGGGGAGTGACAGGAGGACGCCCGGCGCTTATTTCGACGATAGCCATGTCAGCAATAGCGGCAGGAGCAGACGGAGTGTTTATGGAAACTCATCAGAACCCGTCGGTTGCCAAGAGCGACGGAGCAAATATGCTTCCTTTATCTGAAATGGAGAAGGTGCTCACCAAACTCTCAGTGATGAGATGTGCCTATAATGAGGCATCAAAAATTTAGGACATGGATGACCCATACGGAAAAACAGGGGCGCCCTCTTAAGGGGGCGCCCCTGTTTGATATACTAAAAAGTGTATATATATATTATTTTAGTTTAAGCACTTGACCAACTTTAATAACATCGGTATTGGTCATTCCGTTGATTTTTCTTAAAGAGGTAGCAGAGAGCCCGTATGACTTGGCAATTGAAGAGAGAGTATCACCCTTGCGGACAGTGTATGATTCTCTTTCGGAATCGGCAGCCCTATAAGGATTTTCCTTCTCCGCTTTAGCCAGAGTGTTAGCCGGAGCATAATTTCTGGCTTGTGTATAAGTTCTCTTGTCAAACGTGTAAGTATCCGTGTGGGTCGTATGGTTGGCAAAGTCGAAAATTGCCGCCGGATTTATCGCATAACCCATGAAACGTGTTTCAAAGTGCAAGTGAGGACCTGTACTTCTACCGGTGCTTCCGCCGAGACCGATAGGCTGGCCGGCTTTCACGACCTGATCAGGTTTTACAAGATGTTTGTTGAGGTGACCGTAAACAGTTTCAAGACCGTTGGGGTGGCGGAGGATGACGTAATTGCCATATCCTTTAGCCTCATAATTGGTAAGGCGGACTTTACCGTCAAAAGCGGCATAAATTGTGTCGTTGCTCTTAATCTGGAGGTCGATGCCTTTGTGCATTCTTCCGAATCGGGCACGATAGCCGTAATTAGAAGTGACATTTCCCGGCACCGGCATGAAATACCCGGTGACATCTATGACTTGAGATTGCGGGACATCTGACTCTTTGAAAGGATTAACCGACTTACTGTTCCAACCCTCGGTGTAGATATCCGGTTCCGGCTCAATATCGTCGATAAGGTCAATGAAAGTGTTCTTTTCGACCAGACGAATCTGATCTTTTGTTTTGGCCTGATTGGCGAGCAGCTGCTTATGAGCGGCTGAGTGAGGGGATTTGCTTTTTACTGTCTGCGCCATTGCGCCTCCAAGAGTCAAAGTTGAGAGGAGGCATATTGTCGCTAATTTCTTTAAAAAAACCATTATATTTTGTATTCTTTTATTTCAATGTGATTCTCTTGAGGAGAAGGGGGGAGACTCATGCGTTAAGATCATCCTCGGAATAGAGGAAACCTAAATTGGCAGGAGTATAATCCATAATTTCGTCAGGTCTGAAGAATCTTGAAATTTCAATTTTTGCATTTTCTACTGAATCAGAGGCATGCACTATGTTTGCCTGACCACTCATGCTGAGGTCACCGCGAATTGTGCCCGGTTCAGCTTTTCTTCCGTTGGTGACTCCTGTCATTTTACGGAAGACGTTCACTACGTCCACACCCTTAAGCACAAGGCAAAGCACCGGAGTTGCCATCATGGAGGCAGCGAGTTCGGGGAAGAAAGGACGGTCAACAAGATGAGCGTAATGTTCGCGAAGAATTTTTTCATCAAGCTGCATCATCTTCATTGCGGTGATGATGATTCCTTTATTTTCTATACGGGAGATAACATTTCCCATTAGTCCGCGTGCCACGCAAGAGGGCTTGAGTATGACGAGTGTCTGTTCCATGTTCTTAATAAATTTTAAGATTTCTCATTCCTTGATGCTCAAAGTTACAATTTTAAATATATGATTCCTAATTATTTTCATTTATTTTTTGTGAAAAAATTCTTAAAAGATAAAAAATGATATTTTAACTTATATGTATTCAGGGAGTTACAGAGATTTTATGTTTTACAACATATTTCTGAACTCTCTGCACATCTAATTAGCGGGTGTGCAAATTCATTGATTTTGAAATGTTAAAATATATTAATGCGCTTTTAAAATCACTATAATCAATTTATTAAGCTTTCCTTTTGAAGAATTTTCTGTCGGTCAAAAGAGGTTCGCCCGCCTTACTTCTCCCGGCGTATTCACCGGATAGCTGTATCATATCTCATAAAATATATTTAAGGATTGTGAACAAAATTAACGGTTCTTTTGTAAAAGGGGTATAAGATTCCACAATCCGGTCGTCTATCGCAGAAAAGACCAATCCTTAAATTTGAAGAGAGCCGGGAAATTGATTCTTGTCTTTCCTTATTAAAGAAAAACTAAATTAAACTTATAAATATGATTCCGGAACAGACTCATGCAGTAGTAGCCACCGTTCCGAAAGTGGCGCTTTCTGAACCAGCCCAGGAGGGCACGTATGCCATTGCTCATCTGCTGATGAAATTGGTTCATTTTCTTCTGTCCCTTGTAGGACTTGAAAATAATGAGACTCTTTTCACCATAGTCTACGCGGCTTTGGTGTTCTTAATTGCCATTGGTGTCGGTTATGCCGTGAAATGGATTGTCATGGCTATAATGCGCCATTTGGGCAAACACCTGCACGCCTTAATCTACGGTTATCTTGTCGACGAAGATTTCTTCACTAAGATTTCACGCCTGATTCCGGCTGTCGTTTTCCTTATTTTCATTCAGTTCACCCTAAACGGACGGATGTCGATAGCCACCTGGCTCACACGCCTGACATGGATTTATATCTGCTTCATAGTGGCAAACAGCCTATGTCTTATTATAAATGTGATATGGAAACATATTAATGAAAGGGCAAATAAGAGACATCTTCCTCTCAACGGACTCGCTCAGCTCGTGAAAGGCATTATATGGATTATTTTTGCAATTATCATTGTGGCAGTCCTGTTTGATAAATCACCGGCTTCTCTGCTTGCCGGATTAGGTGCTTTCGCCGCCGTTCTGATGTTGGTATTCAAGGACAGTATCCTGGGTGTCGTGGCTGGCGTTCAGCTTTCTGAAAATGATTCCCTTCACGTAGGCGATTGGATTAAAGCCGGAGATGCAAACGGAACTGTGATGGAAGTGTCGCTCACGGCGGTGAAGATTCAGAACTGGGATAAAACCACTACGACTCTTCCTCCCTATAATCTCGTAAGCAATGGCTTTACAAACTATCGCACAATGCAGCAAAGCAATACCCGACGCATACAGCGTTCGTATATGATAGATGCCGACAGTGTCGTGCCTTGCGATGATGTTCTTCTGGCTGAATTCTCAAAGATTCCGATGATGAAGGACTGGATTGAGAAGAAAGTGGCTCAGAAGAAGGCGGGGAAGGAGCAGAATGCCGCTAATCCTGACGGTCTGGTCGATGGCTCCATAGATACAAACCTCGGAGTGTTCCGCGCATACTTAAAGATGTATCTTGACTCTAATCCGAATATTGCAAGCACCGGCGCCGGCAACGACTGTTTCATCACTACTCTGCCACAGACTCCCTACGGCATTCCTCTGCAGATTTATTGCTTTACGTCAACCTCAAAATGGATTCCATACGAGGCTATAATGAGCAGTCTGTTTGAGCATATAGCTGTGATGCTCTATCGTTTCCATCTATACACCTACGAGAGTCCCTCAGGACGCGACACGATTATCGACGGCTTTATTTGTCCCGGTAAGAATCCTGATGTTGTCTTCGGTATGCCTTATCCATTCTTCCAGAACGGCGGTTCGCCTGAGAATCCATGCTATCCTATGCCTCAGTCGTCGTTCCCACAACCGGCAGCCATGCAACCGGTCTCTAATCCTGAGCCGGCAGCTCCTGATCCGGCTGGTGCACAAGGAGCGACCCCGGGAGCAGCAGCCGGTCCGGCAAGCCCCGCAACTCCGGCAGCCCCTGCCACTCCGGTATAAATTCAATCCGGTGAAAGTAAAAATTAATCGGTCGTCAGCTATTATCAGATAGCGAACGACCGATTTATTGTTTTATTGATACAGTGTTTCTAAGTGTCATGTAATTGTTTTGCGTAACTTTTTGTCTGACTTTGTAACAAAAGACGGAAATTTATGTATAATCCGATATAAATATTCTACAAATCTCTATATGGAAAAGTCAAACAAAACAAATGTTGAAGCTCATGACATGAATGAAGCAAGTAAACCAAAGAAATCTCTTAAACAGAGATGTATAGAAAGCCATGCCATAACATTTGATGACTTCAAAAAGGAATGGATGCGACTGCTGCATAAAAGATTAAAGGAAAATGGTATACATTGATGTATCAGTCTATAACAAGATAGAGGCCCCACGGGTGCGTCTCCCCAACGCAGGGTTCAAGCTACTCTCAGCAATCCTCTTCGGTGTGGAGGGTATCTATCATTTCTATTATTGAGCGGAATGGAGCCATTATCCCACAGATTGTGAAACCTCTGTGGGATTATGAGCATGAAAGTTATACGGGTAATTAGACGACAAAGTTATTGAAAAAGTTTCACACACATTAAAATTTTTTTGTGGAGGAATTATTTTTTAGTACTTTTGTAGAACTGAATGCGTTTAAACTTTTCATAAAAACCCGACAGAAGAAAACGTTTATACAGCTTGTTTGGAAATGAACGGAAAAGGGAATCTGAAAGTAGGTAGCAATGGACAACAAGACATTAATTGATAAATTAGCAAAAGAGCTGAACGTGACTAATGAGACAGTAAGCTCGCTCATGGAGGGACTCGCTAACGTGATAGGGGAGTGTGCTTCCAATCTTGACTCTGTCAGTCTGACCGGGTTCGGCAGTTTTGAACCCAAGAAACGTCTTGAAAGGGTAGCGGTGCACCCTGCTTCAGGAAAACGTCTCCTTGTGCCCCCAAAAATCGTACTCACTTTCCGTCCCTCTACTTCCTTGAAACAGAAAATCAGACATGGAAACTAAGATAACTCAACAGGAGCTGGCAGCTCTGCTGGCGCTTGCGACCGGAAAACAAAAGACACTATGTGATGATTTCTTAAGAACTCTCATGCGTGTCTTGACTGAAGAACTTGAAAAAGGGGAAAATATCCGTATCAAGGGTTTCGGAACATTCAAATTAATAGATATCGAGGCTCGTAAAAGCGTCAATGTCGCCACAGGTGGAGAATATGAGATTCCTGAACATAAAAGGGTTATTTTTGTGGCTGGAAAAGAACTGGCTGCGTTGGTCAATGCCCCCTTTGAAGCTTTTGAGGCAGTAGAGGTGGCTGATGGAGTAAGTGTTGACTCTCTTGAGGGAGATACGGTGCCTGAAGTTCTGTCAAAAAATGAGGAACCCTCTCCGGTTGCTGTTTCGTCTCAGGTAGAGCCGGAGGCGATTCCGACAGTGAACGAGACTGCGGCAATTCCTGCGCGCGAGGAAAATGAAGAGCAGGTTCCGGAGTCCATGCCTGTTATTAATTCTGATTATAGTTCTGAGCCTCAGTCTGCAACTCTTCCGGAGGCAGCGTATGAGGATGATGAGGAAGAGGAAGCTCGTCCCCGATTCAGATTTGCAAAAGGTTTTCTGGTAGGATTTATAGTTGCTTTAGTTCTGGTGGGTGTGGCTGTCCTGATAGGTTATTATTCCGGTTGGTTTGCAAATCCGGCGGGAGTCGCCAAGGTTGAGCAAAAGGAGCAGGAAAAAATAGCGCTTTCAACAGAAAAGAATGACTCTGTACAGACTGAAAAACCAATTCAAGGAGAAACTGACTCGGTCGATTTGGTTCCGACTCAGCCGTCGGATATGCCGGTGGAAACAAAGAAAGAGGAGGAGACAAAACCTGTGTATGACACAGTATCCACCACACGTTATCTGACCACTATTGCGCAGGAGCATTACGGGAACTTCAATTTGTGGCCCATCATCTATGAGGAGAATAAAGCTATCTTGGGACACCCCGACCGTATAAAACCGGGAACAAGGGTAGTGGTTCCTCCTTTATCAAAATATGGCATTGATCCTGATAATGAAGCTCAGCTCAGGGAGGTGAAGCAAAAAGGAGTTGCTATTTATGCGTCCTTCAAAAAAGGAGGACAGAAGAGAAGGTGATTGGGTTATTAGGGAATTGGGTAATTGGGGGGTAGGGTGATTAGGTTATTAGGTAATTGGGTGATTGGGTTATTAGGGAATTGGGTAATATGTTAATTCTTTGGATGATACTGATTGAGTATGAAAAAATAATTAAAATATTTGCTCAAAAATTTGGCAATTTGAATTATTAACGCTAATTTTGCACTCGCAAAGCCAAAGAGATGGCTGATGCTGAAATTTGGTGCCATGTCCGAGTGGTTAGGTACCGGTCTGCAAAACCGTTCACACCAGTTCGAATCTGGTT
>JAIDPA010000072.1 GCA_029062985.1 Muribaculaceae bacterium | reverse complement strand
GGGTGGAGGTGTAGTTATTGCTCGATAATTCTGCAATTATGCGGTCAGGGTTTTGTCGGGTCGTTTTTTTTTTATACTTTTGGGAATCGATTCCACAGATGCATGGAAGCATATCCTCATCTTTATTGAAGAAAACTGAATTCAAGAAATCAAAACCATAAAAACAAAAGAAAAATGGAAGTTAAAGACCTTAAACCTGCCCTTGTATGGCAGTGTTTCGATGAAATCACCAAGGTGCCGCGTCCGTCATGCCATGAAGAGCAAATCAAGCAATATCTTCTTGATTTCGCAGCCAAACATGGAATAGAGGCAAAATCAGATAAGGTAGGCAACGTGGTGATGTATAAGCCTGCCTCCAAAGGGCATGAAAACGCTCCTACTGTCATTCTGCAATCACACATGGATATGGTCGCAGAGAAAAACGGCGGCGTGGAACATGACTTCCTCAAAGACCCTATTCAGACCTATATCGACGGCGACTGGGTGAAGGCAAAGGGCACTACTCTGGGTGCTGACAACGGAATCGGCATGGCTGCTGCTCTGGCTGTCATGGCTGACGATTCTCTTGTGCATGGTCCGGTGGAAGCCCTTTTCACAATGAATGAAGAAATAGGACTTGAAGGCGCGCAGAATCTCGAACGCGAGATGCTCCACGGCGATATCCTCGTCAATCTTGACTCTGAAGACGACGGCGAGATATTCATCGGTTGCGCAGGCGGTATAGACACTACAGCCATATTTACCTATAACCG
Organism: Muribaculaceae bacterium; assembly: GCA_029062985.1. Lineage (GTDB taxonomy): Bacteria > Bacteroidota > Bacteroidia > Bacteroidales > Muribaculaceae > Lepagella. The sequence goes on along the minus strand of JAIDPA010000072.1, from coordinate 619 downwards.
TAGTTTTTCGCCTGAGAATTTCTCTTATTTCAAAGTGAAGGTGAGCGGTCTGCTCGGCGGTCATAGTGGCGGCGACATTCATTTAGGTCGTGCCAATGCCAATATTCTTCTTGCGCGTTTTGTCTGGAACTGCTCTCAGAAATGGGATATCGAGGTGAGCAGCATTCACGGCGGAAACCTCAGAAACGCAATCGCACGTGAGGCAGAAGCCGTCTTCGGCATTCATAAGGATCATCACGAGCATGTGAGCGAGTATCTTTCAAAATATGCTGAAGATATAAAAGGAGAGTTTGAAGGGATTGAGCCGGGACTGAAGATTGAGATAGAAACTGTCTCACGTCCGGAATATTGCATTGACTCCAAGACATCGCTTGCCCTGATCCGCGCATTGTATTCAGCACCCCACGGAGTAGTCTCCATGAGCCATGATATCGAGGGGCTTGTAGAGACTTCCACCAATCTTGCAGCAGTCAAGATGGAGGGAGAGGATAAAATCAAGGTGACCACTTCCCAGCGTTCTTCTGTAGAATCAAGAAAGCTTGACATAGCAGGAAGAGTTGAGGCACACTTCCAGCTTGCCGGCGCCCTGTATCTTATACACATATCAGAGCCCACGAGA